>NZ_JBHJUW010000092.1:0-34854 GCF_042268205.1 Streptomyces sp. NPDC056160 | reverse complement strand
GCGCCGCCCCACCGTCACACTCGGACGAGGGAACACGGTCACGCGGCCGGGCAGGCCCCCAGGTCCTCCCAGACGCCCCACTGACCGGTGGTGCCGGGCTTGTCGCCGGACACCCACCACTTGGCACGCCAGGTGTGGCCGCCGTAGGAGACGGTGTCGCCGCCGTTGTAGACGCGCGCGGGGTCCCAGACGGGCGCGGTGCAGGTGTCCCCACCGCCGTTGCCCCCGCCGTTCCCGCCGCCGTCACCGCCGCCGGTGCCGCCGATGTTGACGTCGACGCAGGAGTAGAAGGCGTTGGCGGTGTCCGCGATGTTCCAGACGGCGAGCACCTTCTGCCGGCCGGTGAAGCCGCCGAAGTTCACCTGCTGGCTGACGTCGGCGGCGGGTTGCTGGTTGTGGCCGTCGAACTCGGCGATCTTCTGACCGCCGATGAAGTACTGCCAGTTGGCGGTGGAGTGCCGCGCCGTGTTGTGCCACGTGAACGTCGCCGTGGAGCCGACCGGGGTGACCTTCCAGCCCTTGCTGTCGTCGTCCAGCTCGGCGTACTCCGCGTGCCCGCCGCTGCAGCTCTGCAGGCCCTTGGGCCCCTCGACGCTCTGCGGCTCGTACTTGATCTGACCGCAGGCGACGACGCCTTCGGCGCACTGCTCCTGCCGGCTCGTGGGCAGGGTGACCCAGCCGTGCGCGCTGGCCGAAGCCGCCGGAAGGCTGACGGCGAGCACCGGGGCGACCAGCGCCCCGATCGCGACAGCCACCCGTCTTTTCGTGTCCATGCCACATCACTTCCCTCGGTGTGTCGGAACCGACGCATGGGAGGCCATGCCGATGTAGGTCTAGACCTACGAAACTTGGTCTAGACCATACTCAGTGACGGTGGCAGGTCAAGGGATTGAGCAGAACTGTGTTCGGCGCCGGCAGCGTGACGAGCCGGCAGAGCCGCTACGCGGCGGCCGACCTGGCCGCACCGCCGGGCCCGGGCTCTGTCCATCGGGCTGGACCGGCTTCGGCGGGCTGCACGCCGTCGCCGGCTCCCTGGTCCTGCCGGTGCTCGCCTTCCGGGCCGCCCTCGCCCGCCCGCGCCGAGGACACTCCGGCCGCCCCCCCCTCGATCGCACGCCGGAAGACCACTGCGCGGTCCGTTACGGCTCCCGGGCACAGGGCACTCGCCGCCCATGGCATTCACACAGGCAACGCACCGCTCGCGGGGTTCCGGCCGGGGGCCGACCGCCGCGTCCGTCGGGATCGGTGCCGCGGCAGGCGTGACGGCGGCGGCCGGACTGCTGCTCGGCCGCAAGGCTGCCACGGTCGGCAAGATCGGCAAGGGGCACCCGCTCAAGCACCGCGCGCTCGACCTGGCGGCCGGTGCCGTGCAACGGAAGTACCCGCTCGATGCGATGAGCACCTATCTCAACGGCTTCCACATGTACGCCGACGACATGGGCCGGCAGGTGGAAGCCACGCACTTCTGCATCCACCTCCGGCACGACCTGCACCAGTGCGTGATCTTCGACCGCAACGCACCTGACGCCCGGCTGATCGGCATCGAGTACATCATCAGCGAGGAGCGCTTCCGCAGCCTGCCCGAGGACGAGAAACGGCTGTGGCACAGCCACCACTACGAGGTGAAGTCCGGCAGCCTCACCGCCCCCGGCATTCCCGACATGGCCGAGCACGCCTATTTCGAAGACCTCGTGACCACCTACGGGAAGACGTTCCACACCTGGCAGTACGACCGCGACGACTTCCCGTACGGCATCCCGCAGTTGATGATGGGCTTCACCGCGGACGGGCAGGCCGCGGACGAGATGATCCAGGCCCGGGACGACAGGCTGGGCATCTCGGCGTCCCCCAAGCGGCAGAACCGGGCGGACATCCCCATGCCGGAAGTGGCACCGGGCGCCAACGCGTGGGAGAGCGGCCGGGCCGTACAGACCCGCATCGAGGAAGTGGACTTCAAGCACTGACCGGACTGCGGCCCGCTGCCCATGCCACCCGGAGGTGCGGCCGGGGGCACGGACTCCGCACCGCGCTCAGATCTGACCCTGTCGGCGCAGGCACTGGACGCGTCCCGTCGGGCATGCCCGTCACTTGTGCTGCCCCGATTCATGGTCGGACCGCCGACCGCACACGCCGCCGGGAGTACGCTCGGCGCCGCGGCGGCGCAGAGCGGCCGCTACTTCGGCACCGCCATCGCCTCGGGCAAGCTGGGCGACTCGGCTTACGCGGCGATCGCGGGCCGTGAGCCGTCGTGGCGGCGCGGTGAGCGGTATGGCGAGCAGCATATGGAGGAGATCGGAGTCGACAGCACCGGGCAGGTGGCTAGGTCAGGCGGCGAGCACCACCACCGTCACGGCCGACCCCGACCCCTCCGTCTGCGGCCGGCCCCTCACCGTCTGCGCCACCGTCACCGCCGTCGCGCGGTGACGGTCGCCGGCCTCGGCGCGGCCGGCAAGCTGACAGGCATCTACCGGCCGCCGAATGAGCGTCCCCCTCCCCCACGACGACTCCTGCGGAGGGGCGCCACCAACCCGGCCAAGGAGATCCCGGCTGCCCAGGCATCGAAGCACGCTTCGTGTGGAAGGCGGTGCCCACGAGACAGGAGAGGGGAGCAGCGGTGGACTGGACACTGGACGAGGGGTTCGAGACATCCGGAGGAGTGGTCCGGTGGGGGACGTTGGGCAGCGGGGACCCACTCGTACTGGTGCACGGCACGCCGTACTCCTCCTTCCTGTGGCGGGACGTCGCTCCCGCGCTCGCCCGTACCCGCAAGGTCTTCTTCTTCGACCATCTCGGCTTCGGCCAGTCCGAGCAGCGCGAGGGCCAGGACCTGAGCCTGGCGGCCCACTCGGAGAACTTCGCCCAGCTCCTCGACCACTGGGGGCTGTCGCACCCCAGCGTTGTGGCTCACGACATCGGCGGGGCGGTGGCGCTACGGACCCTGCTGCTCGAGCAGAGGAGCTACCGGGACCTGACCCTCTTCGACGCGGTGAGCGCAGGTGCGTGGGAGCGGGGACTCTTCCAGCTCTTCCTGGAGCACGAGGAGGTCTTCCGCAAGCTTCCGGGCTACGCGCACGAAGCGCTGGTCGCCGCCCATCTGCGGCACGCCACGCACATCGGGTTCCGGCCGGGGATCCTCGACGCCTTCCTCGCACCGTGGCGGGGGGTGGAGGGGCAGGCGGCGTTCTACCGTCAGTACAGCCAGATCAGGCAGGCGGACACGGCGGCGTACGAGCAGTTGCTGGACGGTATCTCGATTCCGGTACGGATCGTCTGGGGCCGCGAGGACCGCATCCTCCCCCCGGAGTACGCCGAGTGGCTGCACGAACATGTTCCGCAGGCGGAGCTGCACTGGATCGAGGGCGCCGGTCACCTCCTGCAGGAGGACGCACCCGGGCGGCTGCTGGCCTGCCTGACAGCTGAATTCGCGTCGGCCTGAGCTGCGGGGCAGCGACCTGCCGGCGCGTGTCCCACGCCCGCGAGGACGGCCCCGCACCAGAGCGGAGGTGGTCCCGGCCGGCAAGGCGCACTCCCCCCGGCGATCCGCGACCACCACCTGTGAAGCCTCCGGGCCTGCTCGAGCCGTGGTGCCTGGAAGCAGGCCCGGTCGCTTCTGAGGGGGCCGGGTCACGGCGGCGCGACCCGGCTACCCGACCGGTGGCGCGGCAGCGCCCCCCCCCCCCGTCACGAGAAGACCGCGGCCATCTGCCTCGCCGCACTTCTCATCGCGGCCATCTGTCCCTGGCCCGCCCGACAGCCCCGTCTCGGTCGGTGGACGGGTCTGTGCGTGGCCTGCGTGCCGGTCAGTGGTCGATGCTGTCCAGCTCGGCCACATCCGCGCCTGAGAGGGGGAGACCAGCGCCTGTGATGTTCTCGCGCAGGTGGGCGGTGGACGAAGTGCCGGGGATGAGCAGGATGTTGGGCGAGCGCTGCATCAGCCAGGCCAGCGCGACCGCCATCGGAGTCGTGTCCAGTCGGGTCGCGACCTGCGAGAGGGCCTCGGACTGCAGCGGCGTGAAGCCTCCCAGGGGGAAGAACGGCACATAGGCGATGCCATCGGCGGCGAGGTGGTCCACGAGGTCGTCGTCGTGGCGGTGGGCGAGGTTGTACATGTTCTGCACGCACACGATCGGGGCGATGCTGCGCGCCTCGGCGACCTGCTCCCCGGTGACGTTGCTGACGCCGAGGTGGCGGATCAGGCCCTCGTGCTGAAGGTCGACGAGCGTCTCGAACGCTTCGGCGAGCGAACCGGGCTGGGGGCCCTGAGCGTCGCCCATGCGCATGTTGACGAGGTCGAGGGTCTCGACGCCGAGGGATTCGAGGTTCTCATGGACCTGCTTGCGCAGGTCTTCCGGGCGCCGGGCCGTGGGCCAGCCGCCCTGCGCATCGCGGGTCGCACCCACCTTCGTGGCGATGAACAGCGACTCCGGGTAGGGATGCAGCGCTTCCCGGATCAGCTCATTCGTGATGCGCGGTCCGTAGGCGTCGCTGGTGTCAATGTGGGTGATCCCGAGGCTGACTGCCTCACGCAGCACCGCCAGGGCGCCGTCGTGGTCGCCGGGCGGTCCCATGACCCACGGGCCGGAGAGCTGCATCGCGCCGTACCCGAACCGGGTGACGGCCGAGTCACCCAGCGTCCAGGTTCCGCCGGGAAGGGGTGTGGAGGGCGTGTCCATCGTGGTGCCTTTCACTTCATGCCAGGGGTGGTGTCTCCAGCCCCTTTGCACCAGCATTGGAGAGAAGCTTCCTGTTGGGAAGTAGGCACTCTGAAGTGCGTAACCACCCATATGGTGAGAGGCGAGGTCAGTGCCGATGCAGGCTGACAAGAAGGCGCAGGAGAAGGCGGAGTACAACGCGTTCCTGGCGGTGTGCCCCAGCCGTCGGCTCCTCGACCGGATCTCCGACAAGTGGGTCGTCCTGATCCTGTGCGCACTGGGCGGTGACGCGCCCGAACAGCCCGGTGCATCGCACGCCGCCAAGGCGATGCGCTACTCCGAACTGGCCCGGCTGCTGGCCGGCGTCAGCCAGAAGATGTTGACCCAGACCCTGCGGGCTCTTGAACGCGACGGCTTGCTCATCCGCACCGCGACACCAACGGTCCCTGTCACCGTCACCTACGAACTGACCGGCCTCGGCCTCTCACTGCACCATCTGACACGCGGGCTCAGACAGTGGGCTCAGACCCACATGGACCAAGTCCTCGCCAATCGCGAGAGCCACGATGCACGAGCTTCCTAGCCCGGACAGCATTCACCGCCTCTGCCACCGGCTGGAATCGGCCTGCCCAAGAGCCTGACGCAGCGGACGCAGGCCGAGTCGAGCCCGCATCTGCGGATCGGGCGTCATGACCGGGCAGCACAGCTAGGCGGTGCCCGCGCGCGCTTCCCGGGTGTGCCGCACCCAGGCAGAGAGGACCCTGGCACCCCTTCGCTGAGCTGCGCAGACTCGGTCGGGCACCACAGTTGACGCTCACCGGCGAAAGGAATCCGATGACAGGCGACGCGCGCAGCGACCGGAACCGCGGGAACGCCGACGTGGTCGGCATGTGGGTGACCGCGGACGGCCACATCCGCCAGGAACTGCTGCCGGACGGGCGCTACGACGAGGCCCGGGGAGACCGGCGCAGCGCGTACACCGGCCGGTACACGGTGACCGGCGACCACCTCGACTACGTCGACGACGCCGGCTTCACGGCCACGGGCGACATCCGGGACGGCGTGCTCCACCACGAGCACCTCGTGCTCTACCGCGAGGACCGGGCGAAGAAGCCCTCATGAGGGAGCGCGGCAGCGTCCTCGTTCCCACCCCTACGGCCAAGGAGCCCGCCGCAGCCGGGCCCCTGGCCGCCGGCCCGTCGCCGGAAGAAGGCAGAGCAGTGAAGCAGACCGGTGACATCGCCACGGGCACCGACCGGACCGGGGCCGTTACGGAGGTCTCCCCGTCATCCGGCACGCCGGCCCTGCTAAGGAGCCCTTTTGCGCGGGCTGAAGAATTGCCGCGCACTCCCCATGACGGGCCATGAGAAAGGTGTCGCATGACCGGGAAGTGGGAGAATCACCAGCTCATAGAGCCTCATTGCTCCTTCAAGCGGGTTGCCGAGGCCGTAGGGCGTCGAGCGAGCGTCATCTTTCCCGAGCCGACGGAGCCCTGCTCGTCAATGGCTCGGAACTCGTCGGATCTTCGGCCGCCGTGCTCTCGAGACGCGCCTCAGGAGGAAGGGACCCCGGTCCAAGGTCCGTGAGCAATTCGTCCAGCACCGCTTCCTCCTCGACACGGACTCCGCACTCGGCGAGGGCGACGGCCAAGGCGGGATCCCAGGGCGTTGCGGCGGGCGGACCCGTCAGGTCGGGGGCTTCAGCCCCTGCGGTCACTACTGCTGCTCGGTAGTCGACGGCCGTGTAGCGCCACGGCCGCCACGGGACCTTTCGCGCCAGTGCTTCGGCGATGCGCACACCGCCCCAGTCGAAATCGCCGTGGTAGAGAAGGCGGGCTCCCCGCATGGACAGACCGCGCAGCAAGATGAGCGCAGCGGCCGACGGTTGCCCCTGGAGGCACACCATGGGCGGGCACGCCGGGCCGAGAGTGTCGGCGGCGGCGGACAGCACGGCCGGGTTCTCGCAGATGTGAACAGTTCCCGTCGTGGAAACGGCGGGAACCGGTGCGCGACGGGTGAGGGAGCGGAGCGTCAGCACCGCCGGTTCCCCCGCGTCGGCCATCCAGTCGAGGGGTGGAGTACCGCGCAGATTGAGGGTGAGGACGGTCGATGACAGGTCGTCCTTGAGCAAACCCGCCGAGGCCCACGCCTCCCGCCGCCATTGCGCACCGGAGCCGTCGGGGAAGCCGGTGAGACAACGGATGCCGGACAGGACGAGAGTGGCGAGCGGCGTCCCCTCGTCCAGCGCGTGGGCGCTCGAGAGATTCCGTGCCGCGAACGTCGCCCGCGCTGTCGGGGGTGAGGCGGGCAGCGCACGCAGCGCGCGCACAGCTGCCTCCACCAGGGGGCCCGCGGCCTCCGGTGTTCGGGCGAGGCGCCGCACCAGGCCGTCACCGCGGATCCGCTCGGCCCAGCGCGCCAGCTCCGCGTCGAGGATGCCGAGCGGGGCGTACACCTCCTCCCAGGCCCGTTCCTCCCTGTTCCGCGTCTCGGCGTGGATGGTGACCGGGCCGGTGAGGGCGACGACGGCCACCGCCAGTCCGTCGGGGCTGACGCCGGAGCGACGCAGGATCTCGTCCGCGGTGGCGAGGCGAATGCCGAGGGAGCCACTGGATCGTGGTGCCCGCCCTAGCAAGCGTTCGGCGGCACGCCGTTGGGATGCGTCGGGGTCGGACAAGGTGACAGAGCCGGTGAGCGGCCGGCCCCGTGCCATGCGCTGCCGCACGCGGTCCACGAACCAGGCGAGGCCGGGGTCGCCGAGCAGACGTCCGAGGCGCTCACTGTCGACGTCGGCCTGGTCTGCTGCCGGTCGCGGCCCGTAAGGCACCGCGTCCACGGCTGCGTCCGGCGGTGTCCTGCGTCCGGCCCACGTCCGGCCGCCGTCGCGGTCGGGCGGGGCCGCCGATCGGTTCACGTCCACAGGGGCCCCTGCCCGCCGGTGCCGTCGTCGACGGTGGTCCGCCCTGGCTCACCGTAAGGACTCACCGGCCCGTCGGCTCCCTCGCCGGAGGCGCCTGCACCGGCACCGGCAGCAGTCCCGCGCGCGTCCGGCCGGGCGCCGGCCTCCCTGCCGCGCCGCCGTTCGCTGCCGTCCCATTCCCACCGCGTCACCAGTACGGCGTCGATGTCGTCGACACGGGAGAGCTGGGCGATGGCGATGCCCGGCACCTGGGGGTAGCAGGCCCATTCGCGTTCACTGGTCATGACGACGTCGAGGTCGAAGGCGCGCAGCAGACCGAGGCACTTGGCGCGCGAGTCGTCGTCGACGCCGGCGAACGCCTCGTCCAGGGTGACCAGGCGCGGGGCGTGCGCGCCGCGCGCGCTCGCGTAGTGCGAGGACGCGGCGGCGAACAGGGGCACGGACGCGGCCAGTACCCGCTCCCCGCCCGAGGCGGGCCCGGTGGCCGGCACCCACTTGCCGTGCTGGTGGCGTTCGACGCCGAACTCGTGCCAGGACCGGTAGTCGAGGGCGGCGGTGAGGTCCTCCAGCCAGCTGCCGGCGCTGTCGTCGGCCTGCCGGAGGGCGATCTGCTCCTGGAGGAACGCGCCGACCGCGGCCCGGTCCTCGGGCGACCACGCGTCGGCGGACTGACGCAGCCGTTCGCGTGCCTGGGCCAGGCCCTGCGGGGCCCGGCGGGACGCTCTCCACACCAGCCGCAGCTTCATGCCGGTGGAGGTCGGGCGCTCCTCCAGCTCCCTGTTCATGGCGGCCACCTGCCGTTCGGCCGCCCCGATCAGTTCCTGGAGCGTCCCGGCGACCTCGGTGATCAGATGGGTCTGGAGGATCTCGCGTTCGCGTGCGGACAGGATGCGGGTCAGTTCGGCGACCTCCACGGCCAGTGCCTCGGCGAGTTCTGGCACGGCCCGTTCCCGGCCCTGGTAGACGATGTCGACCCGCATGCCGTCCTCGCTGGGGCGGGCGGTGGCGGTGTGACCGTGCCGCGACAGCGCGTCCTGGAGCCTGCTGAACTCCTCGCTCAGCCGCTTCTGCACGCGCTCCCAGGCCGCGTCGGTGTCGTCGATCGAGGAGAGCCGGGACTCCACGGCCCGCGCGAGGGCGACGGCTGAGGTCGCCGCCCACGCCTCTCCGCCGTCGTCCGGTACCTCGATGTCCGGCAGCGCGACGGCGAGCAGTCCCGTCGCGGCGAACCGCTGGAACGCTGCGACGGCCTCCTCACGCGCGGCAGTCGCCTCGGCGACCTCATCGGAGAGCCGCTCGATGCGTCCCTCGGCGCGGTTGGCCCGCCCGTCGGCGTCACCGAACGCCGCCCGGGCCTGCCGCTGTTCATGCTCGCATGCCCGGGCCGCCTCGGCCGTCTCCTCCAGTTGTCTCTGCAGCTCGGCGACGGCCGCTCCGACGGTGGAGCGGAGCGTCGTGAGGTGTTCGTCCGCCGCCGCGGCCACCCGAGCCGCCTCCGCGGCGCGCTCCGCCAGTTCGGACACGAGGAGTGAGGCCCGGTGGGTCTCCTCCCGCTCACCGCTCACCGCGCGCTCGGCCTCCGCGCGTTCGCGCAGTGCGGGCCACAGGGCCGCCAGAAGGGCGGTGTGGTCGGCGAGCGCCTGGCGGACGGCGCCCAGTGCCGTGGGGTCGGTGGGGAGGTTCAGGGCGGCCGCGGTGCCGGCGAGTTCGGACGCCGCCCGGTCGGCCCGCTCCACCGCGGGAGCCAGTTCGGCGGCCCGTTCGTCCCGCCGGGCCCGGGCGCGACGGACCGTCTCGGCCGCGGCGGTGACGCGTGCGTGGGCGTGCCGGAGGTCGTCGTCGCCGGGCAGTGCGGCGAGCTCGGCGTCCAGCACGGCACGGCGCCCGGTCACGGCGCGGGACTCCCCGGCCAGTCGTTCCCGCTCCGCAGTCAAGCCGTCGAGTTCGGCCCGCAGTTCTCCGATCCGGATGCGACGCGCCTGTTCCCGTGCCCCTTCCCCCACGTACTGGGCGCTGTCCTTGGCCCAGCTTCCGGTGAGTGCCCCGACGCGGAAACGCCCGTCCGAGCAGACCCATGTGTCGTGGCCACCGCCCGCCCAGGAGACCCCGGCCGGACCGTCACCGTCGCCCGCGACCAGCCCGATGGAGGCGAGCAGGCGCGCGACCGTCTCCTCCCCCACGGCGGTGGCTCCCGCGTCCGCGGGGTCGAGCGCCGGGCACAGCGCGCGGTCGAGGCCGGTTCCGCCGAGCAGCCCGACCGGGTCGAGCAGCACGTCGTGGCCGTCCGACGCGACGGCGGAGCCGTCCGGCCGCACCCAGGCGTCGAGGAGTCCCGAGGCCTCCAGCGCGGCTTCCAGTCCCGCGCGGTCGGCCTGGGTGACGTGCGGGCGGAAGTCGACGAGCCGCCACAGCGGAGCGCCGGGGCTCCGGTCCCGTACGTCAGGTGTGCGTGTGCAGGGGGCCGACGGGCCTCGCTCTGCGCCGGTTTCGAGGACGGTCAGTTCCTCCGCCGCCAGCCGCTGCCGCTCCGCTCTCGCTGCCTCGCGGTGGGCCAGTCCGGCCGCCCGGTCGGCCAGGCGCGAGGCGGCGGCCCGATGCGCCTCGCTCGCTGCCGTACGGGCCGGTGGCGAGCCGGCCAGACCGTCGGCCCAGTCCTGTACGGCGTCCAGGACTCCGGGCAGCCCGGGCACCCTCAGCTCCACGCATCCGGAGAGGTGCTCCCGTACGGCCTTGACCAGCGCACGTCCCTCCCGGACGACGTCCTCCTGCGCCTCGGCCAGCCGCTCCTCGGCATGCACGGCCTCCTCGTCGGCCTCGTCGGCACGCAGCCGGGCGGCCCGGCGCCGCTCCCCGGCCTGCTCAGCCCGCGTGACGAGCTCCGCCACGTGCTCGACGGCGCGCCGTCTGCTCGCTGTCGCCTCGTCGGCTTCCCGGCGCAGGACCGCGTCGGGGACCCCCTCCGTCCTGGGGATGTCGAGCCGGGCGGCTGCCGCGCTCTCGGCCACCCGCTCCCGAATGCCGTCCAGCGCCCCCTGGGCGGCCGAGAGCCGGTTGTCCGCGGTGGCGAGCCGGCCCAGGGCCCGGGTGTGCGCCTCGGCCGCCGTGCGCCGGTCCGCCTCGGCGCGCTTCAGCTCCGCAGCCGTGCGGGAGGCGTCGTCCGCCGCCCGGTCGAGCGCGCGGGCGTCGCGCATCTCGGGCCGGGACCGCAGCGTGCCGTCCTGGGCGGCCAGCCGCGCGGCCCGCTCGTCGAGGGCGACACCCCTCGCCCGGGCCTCCTCGCGGTCCGTCACGGCACCGTCCCGGTCCGCCTGTGCCCTGGCGAGTTCCCTTTGCAGGTTCTCGTACCGGGCGTGTTCGCGGCGGGGCAGGCGGGCGCGGCGCCGGGAGGCGAGGCGGGCGTAGCGGCGGTAGTGGTCGAGGAACGCCGAGGACGCCTGTTCGGCCTCGCGGGCCGCCCGCAGTTCCTCCTTCTCCTCGTCCAGCGACCGGAACGCCTCCGCCGCGTCGGCGACGACCGCCTGGTCCATCGGCGGCAGCGCCTCGGTCAGTGCCCGGGACAGGGCGGCCTCGCTGGGGCGCTTGGACAGCTGGGGCTGACGCAGCTGGATCAGGAGGTCGACGAGGGCGCCGTAGCGCCGCTCCCCCAGCCCGAAGAGGGCTTCGTCGACCGCCCTGCGGTAGGCCTTCGCCGTGTCGTACACCATGCCGTGGCCGCCGACGGCCTCGGCGAGCCGGTCCCGGGACAGTGCCGTCCCGGTCGCGTCGAGCAGGTCGAGGCCGGCGCCGATCCGCTGCTCGGTGACCGCGAACCAGTGGCGGGCGATGCCGCGCCCGGCGACCGCTTTGAGTCCGCACAGCAGCGTGCGGAAGTGCGCCGCGCCTGTGTTCCCGTCGAGTCGTCCGAACTCGATCCAGGTGTAGCCGAGCCGTTCGGGGTGCGGGTGCGCGCCGCCGAGGAGGAGGTTCCACTCCATCCGTTTGCCGGGATCGCCGTCGGGTTCGACGCGACGGGCGGAGAGGTCGCCGTCCAGGAGGAACGGCAGGGTGAGGGCGAGCACCTTCGACTTGCCGGTGCCGTTGTTGCCGCGCAGCAGCAACCGGCCGTCGCGGAACCAGAACTCCTCGACGTCGTAGTGGAAGAGGTCGACGAGTCCGATGCGCAGGGGACGCCACCGGCCGGGCGCGGGAGCGGGGAGCGCGGGGCCGGGCGACTCGGGGCCGGGGAGCGCGGTCACGGGGCGGTTCACCTTTCGTCCTGCACGGGTTGCTCGGGCTGCTCGGGCGTGGTGGGCCGGCGGGCCCGTCCGGGTTCCGTGACGACGGGCTCGCCGACCGCGTAGCGCGCGAGGGCCGGCCGCGGTACGACGCCCCGTTCGGTGCGCTCGGCGAGTCCGAGCGCCACCAGCTTGGTCAGCGCCTGCTCGACGAGTTCGGGCTCCGCGCCCGGTTCCCTCGCTGACTTCGACCAGAATCCGCCGTGTTCCACCGCCAGTTCCCGTACGCGGGCCGCCAGCTCCGCCGGTTCGACGGGCCCGGCCGCCCGGGCCAGGTGCCCCGCCAGCAGCAGGGTGATGTGACCGTGGGTGCCCTGTTCCGGCATGCGCACGTCCGTGAGGTCGTCCATCGGGTCGACCATGGCGATGCCCTCGGCCCGGACCTCCGGGACGAGTCCGGTCAGTTCGTGGATGCGGGCGGTGATGAAGCCGCGCTGCCGGGTGAGGTAGGCCAGTTCGTCGTCGGTCAGGTCGTCGTAGTACAGCACCGGGTCGTCCAGGAGGATGCGGGTCAGTTTCCAGCGGACCGCCCGGAACCGGAGCTCGTCGCTGTCCAGCGCGGTCCACGCGGTCATCTCCACCAGACGCTCCTCGAAGCCCTCGGCCTCGACCATGGAGGGGCCCCGCAGGGACGCCGGCATCCCGGCCAGCACGCGCCGCCGTACGTCGTACAGCACGTCGCCCGATCCGCTGACGTAGGCGTCCTCGTCGCCGGCCACCCGCCGCAGCACCCCTAGCCGCAGCAGCACGCGCACGACGGCCGCGAGGTCGAGGCGCTCGTCGCGCCGCTCCAGAGTGAACGTGACCCCGGCGCAGACGAGTTCGGGATCGGCGGCGGCCAGGACGACCTGCTCGGCGAGGCGTCCGAGCGCCACCTGTGACTCGCCCCGTTCCAGCGCGGCGAGGGCCAGGCAGAGCAGGACGTAACGCCGCCGGCTGAAGGGCAGGGCACTGCGCGTGGTCTCGCGCGCCGGGTGTGTGGCGTCGGCGAGGGTACCCGGCGTCTTGCGCAGCCGTGCGGCGTCGGCGTCCGTGCGCAGCGTCCAGCCGACGTTGCGTTCGAACCACTCCCGCAGTTCGACGGTGTGCCGACGCACCAGCCGGAACTCGTCGGCGTACGGCCCGTCGGCGGTGAGCAGCGGCTCCTTCAGCAGGGTACGTGCGGCCTTCTGGAGGTCGGCCTGCCGCTGGCCGTCGAGGACTTCGGCGAGGGGGCCGCTCATCGGTCCTCCGCGAGCTGGGAAGCGGTGTCCCACCGGGGGACGGGAACGGGGACGGTCACTGGTGCCGGTGCCGGTGCCGGTGCGGTCCGGTCGCCGGGCCCCATCGTGAGGTCGACTATGTCGATCAAGTGGTCGGGACCGCTGAACACTCCGTCGGGGGTGCGTACTTCGGCCGTCGATCCGTCGCCGAGGGCGGTCAGCCGGATCTCCATCGAGCCGTCCGCGCTGGTGGCCGCGGTGGTGGTCGTGCCCGGCCGCCAGGTGGCGAGGGCGTCGCCGAGCAGCCGCAGGAACAACTGGAAGGCGAGTGGGTCGAGTTCGCCGAGCCGGGAGAGCCGCACCGCTCCGCCCGTCACGAGGCGGTCCCGGGCCCGCCTGGTCTCCTCCGTCTGCCGGGCGGCGATCTTTGCGAGCCGGCGCTTCGCCTCGCTCCGGTCTGCGACCCGGCGCGGCCGGCCGCGCCGCTCGTAGCTGCCGGTGCGGCGCAACTGGGGGCTGATCCTGAGCGGTCGCGCCTCGCTCCACGGAGTGGAGGCCGGCTCCGGGGAGGCCGTCCGTTCGGTGAGGGTGTCGGCGTCGACGGTGAGGTGCCGGGAGGAGTGCAGGCCGAACGCCACGCGCCACAACCGGTGCCGCGCCTCGTCGTCCGGCGCCTGGGCGAACCAGCGCGCCAGGGTGCGGAAGTCGGCCGAGCGGTCGGAGCGTCCGGTCCGCCGCTCGTTGAGCTGCCGTACTACGGCCAGGAGCTGAGGGATCGAGTTGAGCGCCCGTCCGCGCAACAGCCTGGCCTGCGACTCCCGTCCCTCCCCGGACACGAACCACTCGGCGAGCCCCGACCACCGGGCCGCCCACCGCTCGTAGGCCACCGCCTCCGCCCGCCCGGCATCCTCGGGAGCGGCGTCGGCGGCCTCGCGGGCGGCGGCCAGCCGCAGCAGCGGACCGACCCGTTCCCGCTCCTCGAGCTCACCGATCAGCAGGGCGATGCGCCCGCCGAGGGTGATGAGGTCCTGGATGAACCGCTCCAGGTACTGGATCAGCCGGTCCTTGTAGGCGAGGAACGCCTCGACCTCGATGTCGTGCAGGTCGATGGTGCGCTGGAGCGAGCCCATGAAGGCGCGGGCGTTGTCGGCGAGGTCGGTGAACCGCGCCGTGAGCACGGCCAGGGCGACGTACGTCTTGGCCGGGTCGGGCTCGTCCTCCGCGGCGATGACCAGCAACGCACGCAGCTGGGTGACGATGTCGTGCAGCGCGACCGCCTGGAGTTCCCCGCGCCGCCCCAGCACCTCGTCGTACGTCCCCAGCGCCGCCTCGGCCGCCTCACCGGCCCGGGTGAGCTGGTAGATGAACCGCCTGCGGTAGAAGTCCTCGACCGCCGTCACCCGCGCGTGGTCGGGGTCGGCCCGCAGGTTGCCCCACTCCACGAGCTTGTCCAGCGCCTGCGTCACCGCCTCGGGGTCGAGGGGCCGAATCCTCGCGTCCAGGGCGGCGTACACGTCCTCCGGCCGCAGATGCACCGCGAACCGCTCCTTGGCCGCGAGGAACGCCCGCATCACCTGACGGTAGAGGGGGGCGTTGGGGGCGGTGAGGTGACTGAAGGGGGTGTAGTCGACGGCTTCGGCGGCCTGAGGGATCTCGGAGGTCATCGTCGAGCCATTCTTCCGGACCGGTGCCCGCGGCTGTGCGGGATGTCTGTATTTCGCCGGTGACAGCCCTGTGCGCACTCCGGGGGCGCTAGGCGGCTGTTCAGAGATGCGCCGGCCGACCGGTGGTGGGACGCGACCTCGGTGACCGAGGCAAAGGAGGCGCAGGTGACTGACGTACGCCAGCCGGCGCTGTCTGGGCCTGGCGGTCTCAAGGGAGGCATTCGGCGTACTCCAGCCGTGGCCGGACCAGTGGCACGACGAGCCCCACCCCCTCTTCACCCCGACCCCCCGCCGCGTTCTTCGAGGGCGACCGCCAGGGGAACAGGGCAAGCACGGTCTCACCGACGACGACCTGCGCGCCTGGCGCCCGGCCAAGCAGCAGCAGGGCCGGGGTACGGAAACGGCCCTCGCGATACAGATCACCGCAAGGGCCGTCGACGTTCCGTGTCAGTCGCTCAGACGACCGCTCTTGACGGCCGCCACGAAGGAAGACCAGCCGCCCGCTGGGAGCACAAGCACCGGCCCGTGCGGAACCTTGCTGTCCCGCACCGGTACTACAGCGGCGAAGTCGTCAGCGACCTCGATGCAAGCGCCACCGTCCTGGTTGCTGTAGCTGCTCTTACGCCAAGACGCCGCACTCAGGTCGATGGATCGCACGTCGCTTCCTCCAACATCCGCAGGATGAACTTGCGCGACTCGGCCGGGGTGAGCGCCAGGTCGCGCACCGCATCGTACGTCTTCTGCAGACGTACAACCCGACCGGCTTCCTCGATGAGCTCGCCCCAGTAGCCGTTCTCGGTATAAGCCACAGCCCTCCCCTCGGGGAGGAGCAGATACCAGACATCCACCCCCAGGAGACCGTGCAACCCGGCGTTCTGCAGGAGCACTTGGATCGTGACGTTCGGACGCTCCGCGACTTCCCGCAGGTACCCCAACTGCCCCCGCCACTCGCCCACATCCCGCAACGGCGTCCGCAGCACCGCCTCCGACAGGATCGTCCTGAACGGCGGCGCATCCTCCCCCTCCAACAACTCCCGCCGCCCCATCCGAGCCTCGACCTGCTGCTCCAGCTCCTTCCCCTTGAGCCCACCGGCCGCCAGCACCTCCCGCGCGTACCCCGGCGTCTGCAACAGCCCCGGCAGGACGCTGACCGCGAAGTGCCACAGGCTCACCGCCTTGGCCTCCAGCGCCATGTACCGCCGGTACCGCTCCCGGAACTGCGTATGGTCCCCGGCGGCCAACTCCCAGAGGGCGAGCAGCAGTCCCGGCGTGCCGTAGTGCGTGTCGAGGGCCTGGACGACCTCGGGGCTGCCCAGCGTCTCGCCCTTCTCCATCTTGCCGAACAGGGACCAGTCCCAGCCCAGCCGTTCCCCGAGCTGCCGCAGGCTCGTCCCACTGCTCGCCCGTAAGGTCCGCAGTTCCTCGGCGAAGCGCTGACGTGGTTCCTGGCTGCGGCCGGTGATGACGCGTCGCTGCGGCATACGGCTGGCTCCTCAGAAGGGCTCGCGTGGTCGGTGTGGAAGGTGTGGAACGGCCACCCGGGCGCGAGGAGGCACGTGCCCGTCCACACCTCGGCCGTCCAGATCCCGGTGCATTGTCGTGACGCCCGGACTACACAGCGTAATTCACGCAGCGCAGCCGGTTCCTGGATTCCGCAGAACCCGACCGACAAGGACGACGATGACCCCCACACCGCGACAGCCGGATGACGCGAAGGCGACCGACCACACGACCACCCGGCACAGCCCGCCACCCCCCACCGCGAAGATCCGGGAAGCGCTCGACGCCCGCGACGCCCTCGCCTCCGCGCTCAGCCGGGCCGGCATCCAGCTTCCCGCGATGGACATCCGCACCCCCTGGTTCGACGACCGCGAGGGCGAGGTCCGCTACGCGCTCGTCCACCTCGGCGTGTGCTCCGCGCCCGTGGCCCTCATGCTCGCGGACGTGATCCTCAAGGGGACCGGCGCATGACGGAAGGCCACGGGGACCCAGACGGAGAAGAGCCGCCCGGCATCGGCGCAGCCGTCCGCGACACCACGCGCGACCGGGTCGGCCGCGTCATGGGCCACGAAGGCCCCTGCCTCCAGCTCCGCCCGCTCGGCGGTGGCCGCGAGTGGGACGCCGATCCACGCCACGTCCGGCCCCTGAGCCAGGACGAGTTGCTCAGCGCTCTCCTCTCCGAGGTCAACGCCCGTAGTCGGCAGAGCCACAGCACCAAGTGACCGCCGTACTCCCCACCGACGGTGGCCAAGCCCGTCCAGAACTCCTCCTCTTGATCGCCACACTCACCTAAGATGGCGACCGAACATCTCAGCGGCCCGACGGGCTTCCTGATCCGTCACGCACCCGCCCCCGCGGCGGCGCGCGGCGGACACCGGAGGACATGCCCCCACCCGCACGAGTCTTCTTCGTGCTGCCTGGGGGCATTTCCTTGCTGTTCCGTGAGTCCGCGGCGTCCGTGGCCGCCCGCATCCTCGAAGGGTCGCTGGCGCTGCATCTGGCCGAGAACTTCCGTCACCTGCACGGCCGCGAAGCCGCCCAGGCGGAAAAACGGTCCTGGGAGCGCAGCCTCCCCGCTCTCGTCAACGCCCTCATGGAGGCCGGGCTCGACGACGTCGAGGTCGTCATCGAGTACAGCATGCCCCTCACCAGCAAGCGCGCCGACGCGGTCCTGGCCGGCGTGCACCCGACGACGGGACAGCCGTCGTACGTCGTCGTGGAGCTGAAGCAGTGGAGCGAGGCGCACCCGGACGAGGAGGACCCCCTTCTCTGCCGGCTCGACGCCTACCCGCAGCCCGTCCTCAACCCGATCGAACAGGTCCGCGGCTACTGCGAGTACCTGCTGTCCTTCAACGCGGCCCTGGAGCGGATGCCCGGGTCGCTGGCCGGTGTGGCCTTCCTGCACAACGCGACCGAGTCCCGGATCGCCGGGCTCCGGAACGTCGAGGAAGACCAGTACGGCCGGATGTACACGGCCGACCAGCGGGGCGCCTTCCTGGACTTCCTGCGGTCGCGGCTCGCCGCCAAGCCCGGCGCCGAGGCGGCCGACGTCCTGAGGGACGCCAAGATCAGGCCGTCCAAGCAGCTGATGGCCGTCGCGGCGGCCGAGATCCGCGATCGCGAGCAGTTCGTCCTTCTCGCCGAGCAGCGGGTCGCGTACGAGATGGTGATGTCCGCCGTGCGCAAGGCCAAGCGCGGCAACCACAAGAAGGTCATCGTGGTGACCGGCGGTCCCGGATCCGGCAAGAGCGTCATCGCGATGTCACTGCTGGGTGAGCTGTACCGGCGCGGTGAGACCGCCCTGCACGCCACCGGGTCGGCGTCGTTCACCAAGACGATGCGCAAGGTCGCCGGGCACAAGAAGCGTGAAGTGCAGCAGCTCTTCAAGTACTTCAACAGCTTCATGGACGCCGAGCCGAACGATCTCGACGTGCTGATCTGCGACGAGGCGCACCGGCTGCGGAAGACCTCCGCCAACCGCTACACCAAGGCCGAGCTGCGCACCGGCCGGCCGCAGGTCTGCGAACTCATCGACGCGGCCCGGGTGCCGGTGTTCCTGCTCGACCAGCACCAGGTGGTGCGACCCGGCGAGATGGGGACCAAGGAGGAGATCCAGCGGGCCGCCGCCACGGAGGGCCTGGACTGCACGGTGATCGAGCTGGACGGCCAGTTCCGGTGCGGCGGCAGCGACGCGTACGAGAAGTGGGTCGTCGACCTGCTCGGCCTGGAGGGCGGTACGCCCGGTCCGTGGGAGCCCGACGGCAAGCTGGAACTGCGGACCGCCGAGAGCCCGCAGGAGTTGGAGGACTTCCTCGTCGCGAAGCGCGCGGAGGGCTTCGGCGCGCGGATGTCGGCCGGTTACTGCTGGAAGTGGACGACCAGGCTCACCCCGGAGATGACGGCGCTTCCCACCGACGTCGTCATCGGCGACTGGGCCCGGCCGTGGAACGTGTACGGCGACCGGTCCGTGTTCGGGGCCCCGCCGGCGCCTCTGTGGGCCACGGAACCGGAAGGATTCGGCCAAGTCGGCTGCGTCTACACCGCACAGGGTTTCGAGTACGACTGGTCCGGCGTGATCATCGGCCCCGACCTGGTGTGGCGTACCGACCACTGGGTCGTGGACCGATCCGCGTCCAAGGACCCCATCTTCACGAAGGCCACACCGGAGAGCGAGATCGACCGGCTCATCCGCAACACCTACAAGGTACTGCTGACGCGGGGCATGGTCGGCACGATCGTCTACTCGACGGACCCGGAGACGCGCGAGAAACTGCGCTCGCTGGTGCACCCCTCGTCCGGGGTGGAGGCGCCCGCGCTCGTGTAGTCGGGCAGGTGCGAAAGAGACCACATCTCATGCCAGCCGGGTCACACCGGGACATACACGAACTTGCAGGACAGTCCCCGCGGGGAGACGCCCCATCGCTCCACGCGCACACCGACGAACGTTTCTCACCCGGGTTCCACTGCTGGCATGGGCCTTGCTCGCGGTCGTGTTGCTCTACTTGCTGCTGATCGTTCTGCTTTCGCTCACCGAGGTGTACGGGAAGAAGCCCGCTCGGCGTCGGGCAGCGGCGGATATGGTCCGCACCCTGTGGTTCACCGGCGGCGGGACCAACGACCAGCCCCCGACCCCCGACCACCGCGCGTGCGAGAGGTACTCGGCGAACGCCTCGTTGTCGAAGTCCATGGTGGGCAACTCTGGCTGAAAGAGGTCGCTGTCCGGGTTGAGAGCTTCGGAGTGCGCCGTCAGCTGGACCAGAAACGTCTGCGCGACCTCCAGGGCCTGCGGGTCGTCGAGCCACATGCCGAACTCCAGCTGCTTCTGGACTGGTGGGTTGCGTTCGCGCTACCCACCCAGAGCCGTTCCGGGCGGGGGCCGTTCCCCCTCCCCCCGAACCTCGGAGCCCCGCCGGAGCGACCGGCGGGGCTCGGTGGCCGTGGAGCGTCTCTCCGTCAGCGGGCGAGCCGGGGGAAGAGGGCCTGGGCGTTGCCGCGGTTGATGGCGGTGCGCTGCTGGTCGTCGAGGGGGTAAGCGTCGAGCTGCTGGGTGAAGTAGGCGGACATCTTGGCGGGGGCGTAGGGGAAGTCGCTGCCGAAGGTGATGTGGGTGGGGTCGGCGAAGGCGAGCAGGGTAGGGAGGGTGTCGGGGTTGGCGCTCAGCGCGGTGTCGAAGTAGAAGCGCCGCAGCTCGGCGAGGATCGTCTCGTGGGACATGACCGCCTGGATTCCGCCGACCTGCTGGTGGGTCTGCAGCGCGAGGGCGATGCGGTGGGCGGCGTAGGGCAGGAAGCCGCCGCCGTGGGACAGGATGAAGCGGATGGCCGGGTGGCGGGCGGTGGTGCCCGACAGGACGAGGTTCATCGCGGCGCGGGTGGTGTCCAGCAGGAAGTCCGCGGCGTAGGGCGGGATGCCGGGGACGAGCGGGCCGGGGAGCTCGGCGGGGTGGATGAAGACGGCGCTGCCGCGGCGGCCGAGCTCGGCCATGAGCGGCTCGAACGCAGGGTCGCCGAGGTAGGTGCCGCTCTGGTTGGCGAGCAGGACGATGCCGTCGGCGCCGAGCTCGTCCAGGGCGCGGGCGGCCTCGTCGAGCGCACCGTCGACGTCGGGCAGCGTCAGGGTGGCGAAGAAGCCGTAGCGGTCGGGATGGTCCTTGACGATCTCGGCGGCGTAGTCGTTGACCTTGCGGGCCCAGGTGGTGGCCTCGGCGTCGTCGCCGAGGTGGGTGCCGGGGGTGGAGACCGACAGGACGGCGGCCTGGATGCCCTGGCTGTCCATGAAGGCGAGGTCGGTGTCCACGTCCCAGTGCGGGATGGGCAGGCCGCCTGCGGTCTCGCCGTGGGAGATCAGCCAGTCGCGGTAGTGCGGCGGAACGATGTGGTGGTGGGTGTCGATGCGTGCGGAATCGGTCACGGTCATTCACCTCTGAGTGACTTAGCAAGCTAACTCTTAGCTTTGTTGGTACCGTAGACCCGTGACCCCGCCCACGCAAAACGGACACCTCGACCAGAGGCCGGCCGACGATCACCTGCCGCAGGCCGATGACGCGCAGTTCCAGGAGTTCACCCGGGCCGTGCAGGATCTGCTCACCGCTGTCCGCCGCAGCCGCGGCCGGATCGCCGGCCAGACCCGCCCCGCCCTGTCGCTCTCCCAGGTCCAGCTGCTGGAATCGCTCGCCGACCACGCCACCCTCGGCGTCAGCGAGATGGCCGAGTACGCGGGCGTCACCACCCCAACCGCCACCCGCATGCTCAAGCAGCTCGAACGCGACGGCATCGTCACCCGCACCCGCAAACCCGGCGACGAACGACGCGTCGAGATCACCCTCACCGAAACCGGCGCCATCCTGCTGGCCGAGCACCGCTCCCGCCTGCAGGAACGTCAACTGCGCGCGTTCCGCGAGCTCACCCCCGACCACCGTGCCGTGGTCACCGAACTCACCCGCCGCCTCAGCGACCTGGTCGACGAGATGTGACAACTCCCAGCGCCCCCGAACAGCCGGCAGCCATCAGCATCATCCGCCGAAGCGCCCCTGGACCGAGGCGAGTCGCGCAGGGGGAGCACAGGGATGGCAAGTCCATTGCGACCCGGTGCCAATTAGGGGCCCAGAGCAACCCGGCCCCCCAGGCCCTGTTGTCTCAGGAGCCGCTCCTTCGCTGAGGATGCAATGAGGGCCGCTCATCGTTGAGGGTGTGGCCTTTGTTGTTGGCGGGTCGGCGGATGACTCAGATGTGCTGAAGGAGCCGCGTCGCGCTCGTCGATACCAACCTCGCCGCGCAACGGGCCACAGCACATCTCACGAGAACGCAGGTCCAAGGTGTCGCTGAGGTCCGTACGACCTCTCGCCCCAAGGTTCTCCGCGGCATCCGGTCCTCCCGGACCGAGACGATCGAATCATCGCGGTCGGACGACATGACAGGCTGTCGGGCCGTGACATCGCCTCGCACTCCATGTGATGCGTCCTCGATGCGATCTCGGGGATGAAGCGAGAGCAGCTTCCCCGAAGCGCTCCCGGACCGGCCCGAGTGACCCACGTTCCTGGGTCCACGCCTCGGAACCGGCACGTCGGGCAGGAGGTGACCGAATCACATCGCTCTCGGTCACGCCCCACCGCCGAATGGAGTCACCTCCACGGGTTGCCGACACGGCCGCGCCTGCAGAGCTGCGCAGCCGCGTGGGACCCGATCGACCAATGTGACGAGGCTTCAGAATGAGCGTCATGCGAGCGTCAGCATCCCGAGCAACGCAGGGACACAGCTTGCGCCGCTGTCGGGACAGCCGCCTGGATCCGCAGGTCAGGCTGCCCTTGCAGGCGATCGCCACCGTCCACGCGTCGGACGCGCGGAATCAGGTCGAGCAGCCGACGAGCACCGAAAAACCGCAGGTCAGCCGCCCTGCTTCACCGGCTCCAAGATCGCCACACACTCAACGTGCGAAGTCATCGAAATGGCGTCATACAGAAGGGAAGTCAGCGTTCCCGCAGGTCAGGGGGCACTTTCGGTGCGCTTAGCAGGCTCTGGAGTCGTCGAGGGCGTCAAACGAGCGTCACCTCCGCCTATACCGCGAGGCTGAGGTGACGTGCCCTGGTGAGTGCGACGTAGAGCGCGCGGTGAGCCTCGTCTCCGGGATTTAGAGCTTGTCTCACGTGGTGGGTTTTGCGAGCTTCTTGAAGCAGGTCAGGGCTGCCGCGAATCCGAGGAAGGCCAGGAAGTGACTGCCTTTTCGCTCGTACCGGACGGTCAGGCGGCGGTAGCCGAACAGCCACGAGATGGACCGCTCGATCTTCCAGCGGTGCCGGCCTAGGCGCTCGCCGGACTCGATGCCGGGTCGGGCGATGCGCGGGACGATGCCCCGTGCGCGCAGCCACTTCAGCCTTTCGGCGGAGGGGTACGCCTTGTCGGCGCGGAGCCTGCCGGGGCGGCGTCGGCGGGGGGCCGCGCCGGGATCGGATGGCGGGTATGCCCAGGACCAGCGGCAGCAGCGCCTGGCTGTCGTGGACGTTCGCGCCGGAGACACCGAGCGCGAGCGGTAAGCCCTGTGCGTCGGACAGGATGTGCAGCTTGCTGCCCTTCTTGCCCCGGTCGACCGGATTGCGCCCGGTCAGCGATCCCCCTTTTTCGCACGTACGGAGGCGGCGTCCACGATCACTGAGGCCCAGTCCACATCGCCGCGGGCTCCGAGTTCATCCAGGACGGCACGGTGCAGCCGCCGCCACAACCCGTCCCTGGCCCATGCGGAGAACCGGCGGTGCGCGGTCGTCGGCGAGACACCGAACGTCTCCGGCAGGTGCCGCCAGGCACAGCCGCTGGTCAGCACGTACACCACAGCCGTGAACACCGCTCGCTCATCAACCGGGGCCGTGCCTCCACCCTGCGGACGGGAAGCAAACGAAGGCAGCAACGGTGACACAAGCGACCAGAGTTCGTCAGGAACCAACCGCTGTGACAAACCAACACCCATGACACGGCATCATGCCGCACCCGCCTCAAACCACGTGAGACAAGCTCCAAGTCGCTGCAGTCCGGCGAGCTCGGCATCGGCTTCGCGCTGACCCTCGCGGAGCACGTGCTGCGCAGCCGCTTCCCCGACCATTCGGTGACGATCGTCCCCGCCGACACGGTGTTACGCGCGGGCTGGGCCCTCACGAGCAGGGACAAGGGCGAGAAGGTGAAGTACCGCTACCGCCCGCAGTACTTCGCCGAGGTCTGGCGTCCTGGCGAGCCGTCTCTCGTCATCCCCCTCGCCTGCAAGGGCAACCACGGCGACGCCGCCACCTCCGCCGACCAGCTAGCCTCCGCCTCCGCCCACGCCGAGGCGGTCCACATCGGCGCGTGGAACGAGACCCCCGGCCTGCTGTTCAGCACGCAGTTCCCGACGGACGGCGGCACGATGACTGTCCACGCCCTCCAGGCACCCGGCAGCGGAGGCCGGTTGTCCCCGGCGGAAGTCCGTGAGGCGAGACTGAACGCCGCACCGTTCCAGGCGAACGTGATGCCGGACATCCACCCGCCCACCGAGGGCCTGGTGACGCCGGAGCCCGTACGGGGCTGCCACGTCCAGCCGAAGGACTACGCCTGGTTCCAGGAGTCCCTGGCCCACACCACGGCGGCGGGCCTCATGGCGTTCACCGGCTCCGGCCACGCCACCGCCCGCCACCTGACCGACCGGCAGGGCCGCAAACGCTTCACCGGTCTCGAACACGCGGCCGCCATGAGCACCCAGGACGCCGCCCACACCCTCTTCGGCACCGCGTACGTCGGCACCGACCACGTCTTCCGCCTCAACGGCCCCCGCGTCGAGGCGTTCTCCGGCGTGGACGAGGAAATCTTCCGACTCCTCGCCAGGGGCGACGTCGAGGAGTACCGGGCCTTCGTCCACGCCGGCCGCCACGCCCGCCCCCACCTCAGCTACGACAAGGACTGGGGAGGCCCGGTCTCCGTCCACGCCGACGGCTCGGTCCTCGCCCTGCGACTGCTACAGGGACAAGAGGAGAAGCCGCGTCCGGGCTCCGCCCACTGACGAAAGATCCGCCCGGTCCTCTCCGACCGACGACGGGCGCGCGGGCCTCGATCCGGATCACCGTCCGAAGAGACCTGCGCCCCTGCCGTCCAGGAGCTCTAGCGCCTCCTCCCACCGGAAGCGGTCCGCTCCCCCGCCCGCCTTCGGCTGGTGCGGCTCGTACGACACGACCAGCACGCCCATCTCCCGCAGCTGGTTCAGGCTCCGGTCGTACGCCGGGTGTGCGGCCATGGCCGCGTTCACGTACGGCAGGACGACCGTCGGGATACCCATCCCGTACGCCTCGCACAGGATGCCCAGCGCGAGGGTGTCGGCGATTCCGGCGGCCCACTTGTTGATCGTGTTGAACGTAGCGGGCGCGACGGCGATGGCGTCGGCGGGCGGGAGGGGGCGCGGGTCGCCGGGGCTACGCCAGGCCGAGCGGATCGGGTAGCCGGTCTGGGCCTCGATCGCCTTGGTGTCGAGGAAGCCGAGGCCCTGGGGTGTGGCTATGACGGCGACGCCCCAGCCCTGCTCCTGCGCGGCGGTGATCAGCTTGTGCGCGTCGCCCGCGATGCCGGCGGCGCAGACGACGACATACAGGAACGGCTTCTTCGACCGGTCGTTCATGGCTTTGCCCCCTCGTCGACGCGCTCCCCCGCGGTCACGATTCAGACCCTAGCCGTCGGCATCCGCGGACGGGGCCCGGTCGGAGAAGCCGCCTGCCACCTGCACGAAGGGCACGGTGTCTGAGTACAAGCGCCGGCCGGACCACTGGTGCCGGTGCCGCGCGGTGATCCTTGTGCACCCGGGTGCTCAGCTCACGTATCGTCGCCTAGGTGACCAACGCGCATGTGGCGAGCAGGCACCGCATTCACTCCGATGATCTTGCGGAACTGATCAAGGAATTCGACCTCAGGGACGTCGTCGACTGGCGTCACCTGGCTGACGGCCTCATGAACGTGAACTGGCAGCTGGACACGCCGCGAGGGACCTTCGCTCTGAAGCGGGTCACGGATGTACCGCTCGACAGGTTGCGCCGCAATCTTGCCGTGTTGCCGACCCTGGCTGAGGCTGACATTCCAGTGATCGTCCCTATGGTGGGCTCGTCGGGTGGGGTCGTGGTCAAGGTCGGCGGGAGCGGGTACTGCCTGTTCCCCTGGGCACGAGGAGCGCACGTTCGTGGTGGGGATCTTCCCCTCGCTCAGGTGCGACGGCTCGGGGCGGTCCTCGCCAAGCTCCACCTGGCGCTCGGGCACGCCGCCGAAACCGGGGTCCTCCCCGCTGTTCCCGTCAGTCTCACCGTGGACGTCGTCCCGCCGGAACGGGCGTCGGAGAAGGCCGACCGGCTCGCCGCTGCTGCGCGGGCCCACGGTTCGGGCGACGCCTTCGACGCGGCGGCGCTCGACGCCCTCGCCAAGCGTCGGGTGCTGCTCGCCGAGTGCGCGGCCCTTTGCCCTGAGGGAGACGTTCACGCAGGGCCGTACGGCTGGACGCACGGCGACTTCCAGTACCGGAACCTCCTCTGGGCCGACGGCGAGCTGACGGCCGTCCTGGACTGGGACCGGCTGGGCGTCCGCCCGTACGCCGAGGAGATCGTCCGGACGGCACAGGTGCAGTTCGGAGTGGCGGGCGTCTTCGACCTGGAGCGGGTGGCGGCCTTCGTGAGCGGCTACCAGTCGGTGGCCCCGTTGGAGCCAAGCGCACTGCTCGACGCCGGACGCCGTCTTTGGTGGAAGCGGATGACGGACTTCTGGCAGCTCGAATTCCACTACGACCGTGGCGATCATTCCTGCGACGACCTGTTCATCGCCGACGAGGCGCTCCTTCACTGGTGGACGGAGCGGCTCGCCGAGGTGGAGCGGGCATTCGGCGGCGCTCTCTAGATCCCCAGTTCCCGGAGCTCTGGGAGGCACGGGCGGGTGAAACGTGCCGCTCTGGCCCGTGCCCGCTCCCCCAGCGCTTCGCGGTCCACGTCGCGGATCGCTCGCGCCCACTCCTCGGGGCCGGCGGTGGCGGGCAGGACGATTCCGGCGTCGCCGATGGCTTCGGGGATCCCGCCCCGGTTCGTACCGATGGTCAGGACGCCGTGGAGGGCGGCCTCGACGATCACGCGGGGGAAGGCGTCTTCCACCGTGGACGGGACCAGCAGCAGGCGGTGGCTGCGGTACAGCGGCTCCATGTCGTAGACACGGGGCACGTACGTGACGTTCGGATAGGCCGCGAAGTCGGCTGAGGTGTCCCACCAGCCCTCGACCAGAGTGAAGGACTGCTCCGGCATGAGGCGGATGAGGTGGTGCAGCAGCTCGGCGCCCTTGGCTGGGATGGGGTTGACCATCAGTACGGCCGGGGTGCGCTCCGTGTCCGTAGCCGGTCGTGGGCGGGCGAACGGCGGGTACACCACGTCGATGCGAGTACCGGGCGTGCGGGGTGCCCGGTCGCGGACGAACTTCGACACGGCCAGCCCGTAGTGCGGACGGCCGACGAGCACGCCCAGGCCGGTGGCGGAGACGGAGTGGAGCAGGCCGGCGACGAGGGTGGTCGGCGTCGCCAGTTCGGCCAGCTTCGCTGATCCTTCCTGGGCGGTGAACACGACGTCGGGGCGGAGCTCCCCCAGGAGGCTGGCCAGTGCGTGCTCCACGTTGTTCTGCGTCAGCGCCGCGCACTCGACCCCGTTCCACCGGTAGCGCAGGGTGTCGTCCGCTTCGTCGTACGGGACGCGATGCCTGTCGAGATGGGCGCACATGTCGGGGAGCCGGGTGGCTCCGTCCCACGGCGCCTCGTGTGAGCCGAGGTACGTGACGCGCCAGCCGGCGGCGGCGAGCTCTTCGGCGAGGAGCTGCTGGGTGACCTCGGCGCCTCCGATGAGGAAGGGGGGTGGGGTGCGGCGCCAGGCGAAGAGGGCGGTGGGCACCAGCGGTCACCTCGCCCAGAAGCCGACGACGGCCTCCACGGCCCGAGCGACTTCGTCCGGGTCGGCGTCGGCGGCGAGGACCGTGAGCTCTCGCGTCATGGGCCGGCGGGCCGTGTGGACGAAGTAGTCGCGTGCGTGGTGAAGGAAGCCCGGCTCATGGAGGAAGTACTCGGACTCGGCGGCGGTGTGGCCGGCGGTCTTCCGGCGGAGGTGGAGCGACTCGGCCGGTACGTCGAGGTAGAGGGTGCGATCGGGGCGCAGGAACGGGAGCGTCGTGAGCCGGCCGCGGAGCCGGTGGTGGACGCCATATTCAAACAGGGCGTCCAGGGCGTACGCGTGGGCGAGCAGGGTGTCCACGGAGCGGTCGAGGACGACGAGCTGCCTGCCGCTCGCGGCGGCCTCGGCCACTCGGGTCGCCTCGATCTCCATGAACCGCTCGAAGGCGGCCAACTGGGCGGCCGCGGAATCGGTTCGGACCGGAGGGATGTCGTCGCGGTGGGCGATGTGCTTGACGTAGCAGTCGGAGACGAACGCACGCGAGCCGAGGGCGGTATGGCGGAGGTGGCGTATCGCCGTGGACTTGCCGGCGTAGGAGGGGCCCTCCAGGGCGATGATCAGCACGTCGTCTCCTCCGTCCGGTAGAAGCGCTCGGCGTAGAGTCCCGTGCCGTCGACGAGGTCGGCCGCCGTGGTGAAGGCGTGCCGGATCGGCCGGTACATCTTCCGGGCCGGGTGCATCTGCGAGCCGTGCATCCTCAGGACGGTGACCTTGTCCAGGACGACGTCGGTGATGTCGACCAGCTCGGGCCGCATGGCCGCCTCCGTACGCGTACGGAACAGGTGCTGGTCGCAGCCGGCGAGCGCGTACGTCGCCCAGAAGGCGAGGTCCTCCCAGAACCAGGTACAGCCGAGACGGACGGCCGCTTCGTGGACGAGGAGGTGGTCGGGGTGGCGGGTGATGGCGGCGGGGGCGAGGAGCGCGGCGTCGGGGTGGAGCTCGGCGATCCGGCGCAGCTCCTCGGTGACCCGGTCGAGCAGCTCGGGGTCATAGGACCTGTACGGCGGCTCGGCGTCCTTGTATCCCAAAAGGAGTCGGCGGGCGGCGAACGGTGCGAGCGCGGCGGCGCCCTCGCGGTCGCGCAGCTCGGACACCGTGTCGACGTCGGCGTACGTGGCTTCCAGGGCGGGATGCACGCTCCGGGAGCGGGTGAAGACGGTGACCACGGTCAGCGGTCGGGGGCGGGCGAGGAAGGCACCCGAGGCGGAGAGGGCGAAGTCGTCGTGGTGGGGTTCGATGACGAGGACCGGGCGGCCGGCGGGGGTGCGGGCCTCGACGTAGTACGGGACGCGGGTGTGGGGCGCCGTCACCTCCAGGACACGGTGGTCCATGGCCCGGTGGCGGGCGGCGAGCTGCTGGGTGTGCGTCCGGTGGGCGCGGTGGAGGTCGTCGGGAAAGGTGTAGATGCCGCTGCCGTCCGGAACCGGCAGGTCGGCCGCAGGCAGGGTCTCGGGCTGAGGCCGCACAGGAGTCTCCTTCGTCATCGCACGGTGGTCTCGTACCAGTGGCGCCACATGCGGGGCGACCGGAGCCGCAGGCGGGCGGTGACGGGGTTCTGCCACCAGAGCATCCGCAGGCTCGACCACTGGTCGTAGCGACGGGTCGACGGGCGTACGCGCAGCTCGTCGAGGATCGCCACGGGCCGTCCGGTGGCCTGGCCGTGAGCGCTGAGACGGGCGAAGAACTCCACGTCCTCGCTCATGAACAGGTCGTCCCGGTACCCGCCGACGTGGTGGAAGGCGTCGGCGGTGCAGAACTGGTTGACGCCCTGGGCTCCGCCGCGCCGGGTGCGGTAGTGGTCCCAGTACGCACACAGGAGGCGGGCGCCGAGACGTTCGGGCGTGTAGAGCGGCGGGATGGCGCCACCGATGGCCCCTGCGTCCATGGCGGCAACAGCGGCGGTGACCGCCTCCAGGGGCAGGGCCACGTCCGCGTCGGTGAAGAAGAGGCGTCCGCTGCGGGCGGCGCTCGCTCCGGTGTTCCGTACCCGCCCGATGTTGCGGACGGACTCGGTGACGACGCGGACGCCGAAGGAGGCGGCCATGTCGGCGGTGGCGTCGGTGCTGGCGTTGTCGACGACGATCACCTCCCCGCTGCGTCCGGTGACCTCCTCCCAGCGGGCGAGGGAGGCGAGGACGGAGGGCAGGTAGCGGGGCAGGTAGGCGACCTCGTTGAAGGCCGGGATCACCACCGACAAGGCAGGGGTGGTCATCGGTATGTCCTTTCGGGACGGGATACGCGGAAGAGGTGCGGGGTCCGTCGGCTCAGCTCGTCCAGACGGCCGACCCACCGGGCACGGTCGTCTCCGGGTTCCGAGTGGGCCCAGCAGCGCATCGTGTGGAAGACGGCCCAGGCCGTCAGCTGGTGGTGGTCCAAGGCGAGTGGATAGGCATCGGTGACCGTGCGGGCCCGGGCGGAGGCGATGGCGCCGGTCATGACCAGGGTCTGGGCCACGTCGGACTCGCGGGGTCCGGCTGCGGCGTCGGTGAAGTCGACGAGGTGTCGGACGGCTCGGGGCCCGGCGAGCACGACGTTGTCGCCGTGCAGGTCGCCGTGGCACCACACCGGGGCGGCCGCGGGGGCGTCGGCGATGGCGGCCAGGGCGGGCGCGATGCGGTCCAGAGCGCTGGGCGGGCAGCGACGGCCGATCGAGGTGACCTGCTCATGGAGCGGCCGGCGCGGGGTCCACGGCTGGACCGGGGCCCGGTGAAGGCGGCCGAGCAGGCCGCCGAGGTCCCTCAGGGCTCGCTCGTCGCCCACCCGGCCGGACCGCACGGCGCTTCCCAGGGTGAGCGGGCCGAGGTCCGCGGTGATCAGAGCGGTCACCTCGTGGCCGGGAACGTGTCCGTACGCGAGGACGGCAGGCACGGAGACGTGCTTCGCGACGGCCCGGACCGCCGCCGCCTCAGTCTCCGCGTTACGACGGGCGGTGACTACGTACAGCTTGATGACCACGCTCCGGCCGTCGGTCAGGAAGGCCCGGTACACGACCGTCCTCGACCGCGCCGACAGGCGGTGTGCGGCACGAACCGGAACTCCCACGAGGCCGAGGGCGGCCCGCACGACGGCCGCGGGTACGTTCGTCGTGCTCACCACGCACCCGCCGGTTCCGCCCCGAAGGCGCCCAGGCGACGGACGTGCCGAAGGGCGACCGCCAGGTGCCGCCGGTACTCGGCCACGTCCTCGGTGACGGGGCAGTTGGCCTGCCAGGGCTTTTCGGGGCCGACGAAGTGCACGAGGGTCGCGGCCGGGTCCGGCCTGAGCGACCGGGTGACGACCCGCCGCACCCAGTTGCCCCGCTCCAGGAACCGGCCGGTCTCGAACCTGTTGAGCCCGGCGGCGGCCGGCCGCACGCGGCCGGAGTGCAGGAGCCACAGGTTCAGGGCGTCCTGGTCGTTGTGGAGGATGTGGCGGCGGCCGTGGACGAGCGCGTGCTCGACGCCCCTGCGGACGACGGGCATGTGGCCGGTGCGGGTCCAGAGGACTCCGGCATTGAAGTAGGGACGGCCGCGCAGGTGGGGCCAGCGTTCGGCGGCCCCGGGCAGCGCCGGGCACTCTCCTACGGCCGGGTTGAACTCGTCACGTACGGCACCGATCTCGTCCTCCCGGAGGGACCCGAGCGGATCGGTGACGTCTCCGCGTACGAGCACGTCCGCGTCCACGTAGATCAGGTAGGGCCGGCGGACGAAGTCCGGCGTGAACTCGAACCGCAGGTAGGTGGTGACGGTGATGTACGAGGCGTCCGCCATGCGCGAGGCGCGCAGCGGGGCGCAGCGTCGGAGGTCGAAGGAGCCGAAGCCGGTCCGCTTGGCGAAGTCGGAGAGGAGCAGGGCCTGTGCCGGGGCGAGGTCGAGGGTGAGCACCCGTACCGCCGCGTTGCGGCGGGCGACGAGGGTGAGGCTGTCGGCCAGGCTCGCGATCGCAGCGAGGCCGGGGACGAGGTACTGCTGGTCGATGCAGAGACCGAACGCGTACACGGGACGTCGCCTTTCAGGCGTGGTGCACGGAAGGGCGTGAGGGACGGGCCGGTGAGCGCGGAAGCTCATTGGTTGTCCCCGCCGCCGGAGGGAGCGAGGACTTGGAGGCTGTCGGGGTCGTCGGTCTCCCAGCAGGACCCGCCTCCGGGCGGCGGCCGCAGCACCCACACGGTGCTGCCGGCACGGACGTCGGTGACGATCGCCCGCCGCCCGTCTCCGTCCCTGACGAGGTCGCCGACCCACGCGCGCCGGGCGATCACGAGGTGCCCTCCTCGGGTGCTTCGGCCTGCGTGAACCAGCCCGACGCCGCGTCCGCGAGGTCGCGGCGGCGTCGGGCCTGACCGGGCGTACGGCGGGCCGGGGTGCCGTTCGACGCGTCCGCCAGGAACCCTCTCCGATCGCGGAGGAGCACGCCGAGGGCCGCGAACTGGCCCGCGTCGGAGGCGACATGGGCCGTCGCGCTGACGACGACGCCCCGGATCATCCCGGCGGACAGGGCGGCAGTGACCGCCTGCCACCCCGGCCGCTCAGCGAGCGGCAGCGCCGGGTCGGAGTCGGACCAGGCCCCGGCGACGTTCCAGTGCCGGGCGTCGGCGTAGTAACGGCCACGCTCCTCGCTCTCAACGAGAGCGGTGGAGGACTGGGCGCAGGAGTAGACGGCAACGGGCACGTGCCCGAGACCGCCGGGCGGGTTGTTCGGCATGCCTCCAGGCTGCTGGCCTGCGATGCTCGGGCCCAGGCACGGCCCGTCGCAGCGGAGGAACCTCGTATCGGACTCGACTGCCACGTCCCGTGGCAGCGGACGCGGACTCCGCCGTGGGGCTGACACGGCCCGTAGCAGTCATGCCGGTGGCACCCGCGGAGCTATTACGGACCGTGGTACCGCGGCCCGTTCCTCAGCGCACCCCGAGCGGGACGCCGGCGGAGTTGGCCAGCCCGCGCAGCCGGCTGACGGACACGCCGGCGAGCCTGCTGATGATGACGCCGGGAAGCATCTGGTGGCACACCCAGCCGGGAGCCATCTCACACACCGTTTGGAGGGTGTCGGCGGCGGCCTCCCACCGTCGGCATTCCACCTGAGTGAGAGCGACGTCCAGGCCGAAGCGGGCACGGGTGGCCAGCGGCACGCTGGCGTCCAGGCGGACGGTGTCCATGAGGCGCAGAGCGCCGCCCGTGTCGCCGAGCGCCACCGCGATGCTCATCGCCTGCGTGGCGGCGTACATCGGCCCGTACGGCTGGGCGTGCGCACCTCGGGCGTGTTCGTCTCCGATGCGGGCGGCGACGGCGTGTGCCTGGGAGAGGTACTCGCGGGCGTGGTCCGCGCTTGCCCCGCCTCGGGAGGCGGCGACGGCGGCGTTCGTGACGAGCTGGCCGTAGACGCTGAGCCGGTCCGGGTCGTGCTCGCTCATCTTGGGCTCGATCCGGTCGGCCTGGGCCGCTGCGAGGAGGAAGCCCTGCTTGGTGCGCCCATCACGGAGATTGACCCACGCGGTCGTGGCGGCGAGATGGGCGTCGCGCAGCTCATCACCGCCCTGAACGGCGATCTGCCGCCCGTACGTCAACGCCGCGTACGCCAGGTCTCGCGAGCCGAGCACATTGGCGGCCATGCCCGCGGTCTGGAAGGTGTCGATCAGGACGCCGGCTGCGGCCTCCCGTTCATCGAGGCCGGCGGCGTCGAACCTGGCGCGGGCTTCTGGAAGGAGCCGCCCGAGGAGGGTGCCGAGCTCGGTGTACCGCCCCTCCCAGTAGGCGACGTCCGCCCGACGCACGACCGCTCGAAGTTCCTCGACGCTGCCCGGCTCGACATCGGCGGGGATACCGATGGCGGCGTCGTGGGTCGCTGCGGAGACCAGGCGCAGCGCGGCCCTCTCGTCGCGGTCCATGGAGCGGCGCGGCGCCTGCTGCCCGAGGAGCACGGCGATGTCCGTACCGAGCGCGTCGGCGATCGACAGCAGCGACGGCAGGGAAGCCGTCCCGCCACGTTCGAGCTTGCGGACGACGCCGACGGACACACCGGCGGCCTCGGCTAACTGTTCCTGCGTCATGGCACCGCGCAACGCCTTCAAGCGCTCAGAGGTGGTGTACTCCGACCACTGCATGCTCTAGAACCTCCGCGTGATGGGCCCCACACGGACAGTACTCACAGAAGCGGTGCGGTGGACAGCCTTCGGCCAGGCGGCAGTTGACACTCAGACCGTGAGCACAGCCGTGACGCCGAGAAGATCCTCCAGCTCGGCGACCGCCCTGTCCTCGTCGGTGGAGTAAACAGCCGTGATGCCCAGCTCGGCAGCCGGCGGCAGATTCACCTCGTGATCGTCCACGAACACGCACCGCTCGGCAGGCAGCCCGATCCTCTCCAGTGCGAGCCGGTAGATAGCCGGGTCCGGCTTCGCGAGTCCCTCCAGCTCGGACACGACGTGCACGTCGAAGAGGTCCCAAATGCCGACATGCTCGTATGGGTTGAACGGATCGAGCCCGAAGCTGTTCGACAGCAGCGCGAGCCGGTGGCCGGCAGCTCGCGCAGCCCGGGCGAGCGCGATCATCCGACGCGCCGGAGGTACCTCGGCCCAGGCCCGCCCCATCAGGTTCACGGGATCCACGTGCTCACCGAGGAGAGCCGCGGTTCCCTCGTTCCACTCAGCCTGCCCTATCTCACCGATCTCCAGCGCCGCATACAGCCGCCGACCTTCGGGGTGATCATTGAGCGTTGCCCGCCACGCTCCAGGTTCCAGTCCCTCCGACACGCACCAAGCCCGATGAACCTCGATGGGGCTGGCCGTCAGCACCCCGGCGAAGTCGAGGATCAGCCCCATCGGCTCCTGCCCATCGGCCGTGTTCCTGTGCGCCACCGGGTGAACGTCCCTTCCGAGATCGGACTCGTACGAGGACGCTATCGCGTGATCGGGGGCTCGCGCGAAGGGGCGGGCGCCACTCGCCGAGCTGGCGACAGAAGCCGCTCGATTCAGTTGAACAGGGCAGCAGTACCGTCTAGTTCGATGCCCGTCAGGATCACAGCTCCTGCGCCGGCAGACCCGGGTGGAACTACACCTGCACGTCATCCCAGCCGTGCACGGCATCGGGCGGGCCCACACCGGATGACACAGCACCTCCGCGACAGACGACGGTCCGGTCCTTCACCGAAGCACAATCTGCGCTGTTGGAGACCTCCTTTACGCAAGAGGCCGTCGAACGAAGGAGGAACGGCGCCCCCATTCACCTATCTGCCGCAAGGGTCTTCCACAGAGGAACCGACCTCAAGCCCTCATAGGAAATGGGACCACCGCATGACTACTTGCATAGACCTCGACGCGATCCCCCCGGACACCCCAGTCACCCAAGACGGCAGGATCACCCCCGTCGGTGAGCTGATCACCGCAACAGTGGCGAAGAACCTGACCGCCGTCTGCCAGCAGGCCGATGACCCACTGGCCGCACTCGATGCCCTCCTAAAGATCCTTCCCGAGCAGGTGAGGGCGATCGCTGACCAGCGTGACAGCGTCGAGCCCAGCCCGATGCGGAAGGCCCTCTCCGGCCTCATAGGCTCCGAATGCCTAGATCGCCGTCCTGGCCGCGACCCCCTGACCGGCCATCGGCTCGACGGCCAGGGAGCCTCCCCCTGAGTGGTGGACACGCTGATACTGGATCTGCTTGATCCGGAGAAAGCGAGACCACCGCCGATGGCGATGAAGGACTACTCGGA
>NZ_JBHJUW010000091.1:32675-35165 GCF_042268205.1 Streptomyces sp. NPDC056160 | reverse complement strand
GACTTCGCGGGCGTACGGACCCGGCGGTGTCCGCGGTACCTGCCTGTCACCCCCGGTGCGGGCCCGAGTAGTGCGGTGGCACGTCGCCGTACCCGGGCAGGCCGTCCCCATAGGCGGGCGGTGGTTCGTTCATCGCGTCCTGGATACGCCGCAACGCCTCCTCCTGGGCCTTCTTGAAGTCCTCTCCGGCGTTGCGGGTGAGCCCGGCGGCGGCGAGGATGGCGTTGGCCAGTGCGTTGATGGCGTCACGGAGCATCGTGTGCACGGGAATGTAGTTCACCGCGAAGTCACGGCCGTAGTGGTCCTTGCCCCAGGGCGGGTTCTGCGAGTCGTACGCCGTTCCCGTGGCGAAGGCGTCGGCGGCCTTCCGGGCGGCGGCGCCGATCTCGTCGGTGGCGTCGCTGCCGGCCAGCAGACGGTTGGGCTGTAGGCGCAGTTCGTCGTCAGCCACGGCCTGTGCCCTCCTCGCGCCTCGGACTCAGCGCGTCGGCGAACGACTTCGTGTCCAGCAGTCGGTCCAGGTCAAGGCGGTCCAGGAGGCTGCTCCCCGGCTCGCCCGGCGGGGAGCCTCCCGCCGCCCGGAGGATGGCGGTGGCGCGGGCGGACGCCTCGGCGCGCGCCCTGCTCAGGGCCTCCAGCACACTGGTGGCCAGGGCCTTGCCGGTCATCTCCTTGAATTTGTTGTCCGGGAAGCGCAGCCCCGAGGCCTCGCCGCCGGCCCCGACCGTCGCCTCCACACAGCCGTCCTTGGAGCGGACCGTCACGGAGATGGCCTTCATCTCCTCCCTGGCCTTGAGCAGGGACTCGTGCTTCTTGGTGAATCCGGCGAGGGCGTCCTGGAGTTCACTTCCTGTGGGCCCGTTCATGGTTGCTCCTGTGCTCGTCAGTGACCGATGGAGGCCGGCAGTCCGCCGTCCTCGGTCCCCCAGACGTCCTTACCGTCCGAGGACCACGATGTGCCGCTCTGCGTCGCTGCCCTGGAGGCACCACCGGGCATTCCGTACGGTGATTCAGTGGACGGCCGCCGCGGGGCGAGAAGTTCCTCGGAATCGCTCTCCTCCTCTTCCCACTCCTCGGCCTCGTCTTGGGGAGCGGTGGAACGGTCAGCGGGCATTCCGTGCTGGAAGACGGCACCGTCCATGCTCTGGTCGTCGTACGTGTCCCGGTTGCGCTCCCCTCCGGAGCCGCCGCCCTGCTGCTGGCCACCCATGCGGTTCATGCCGGCCATCATCATCATCGGGGAGAGAAGGCCGAGCGCGTTCTGGCTGTCCCCGACGCCCGCGCCGGCCGCGGCCCCGGCGCCGACCGCTCCGCCCAGGCCGGTGCCGACACCCGCACCGGCGTCGGCGCCGCTCCCGGCACCGACACCAGCACCGGCACCGGCACCGACGCCGGTTCCGGCATTCGCCGTGGCCGGACTGGGCAGGGCCTGGAACTGTCCGTCGGACGTCGTCACGAAGGCGCTGCCGTCGCTGAACCGGGTGTGCGAGGTGCCGTCGGACCGGTCGGTGACGACGGTGCCGTCCGGCAGGTGTGTCACCCGGTCCGCGGACCCGATGGTCGGGAACTTGTACGGGTCGGGCACCGTGAGGTGCGAGTTCCCTGTGACCGTGCTCCCGTTCGTACCGAGACCGGTGGGGTTCGTGGTGGTGATGGTGCCGTCCGGATACACCGTGGTGGTGCTGCCGTCCGCGTGGCGGGTGATGATGTCACCCTTGCTGTCGACGCTGGTGGTACTGCCGTCGGCGTTGGTGATGCTCTGGCCGGGCTTGATGTGGCTCGTGGTGGTGTGCCCCTGGGCGTCGGTCGTCGTCACGTCGCCGTTGGGGTGCACGGACACACGGGAGCCGTTGGCGCCGTTCGTGGTCAGGCTGCCGTCGGGGTTGAGGTGGGAGACGGTGCCGTCCGGGGAGGTGATCTGGATCTGCCCGTCGGGTTTGACAATCTCCGAGGTGCCGTTAGTGAAGGTGGTGGTCTTGGTGCCGTCCTCCGCCGTCTGCGTCAGACTGCCGTCGCTGTTGCGGGTGATGCTCGTCCCGTCCGGGTTCGACAGTGACTCCCCGACACCGAGGTGGCTGGTGACGGAGTGTCCATTCGCCTCGACGGTCTTCACCTCGCCATCGGGCGTGACCGTGCGGACGGTGCCGTCCGGGAACGTCGTGGTGAGGCTGCCGTCGGTGTTGCGTGTCGTGGAAGTACCGTCGGGGAAGGTCGTCGTCACACCCGTACCGGTACGCGTGGTCGTACTGCCGTCGATGTTGCTGACCGGCAGTCCGGCGCCGAGACCGAGACCGTTCAGGAACGAGTTTCCCGTGAGTGGGTTTCCGCCGAAGTCGGAGCCGCCGTTGCTGAACGCACCGCTTCCGCCGGTCAGGTCTCCCAACCCGCCGGTCAGATTTCCCGCGCCACCAGTGAGGTCGCTGCCGCCAGGGGTCAGGGCACCACCGAGGTCGCTCAGCCCGGTGTTGAAGTCGCCGGTCCCGCCATTGA
>NZ_JBHJUW010000091.1:0-32576 GCF_042268205.1 Streptomyces sp. NPDC056160 | reverse complement strand
ATACCGCCGCCGAGGTCGCTCAGCCCGGTGTTGAAATTGTCGAACCCGTCCTTCATACCGCCGCCGAGGTCGCTCAGCCCGGTGTTGAAATTGTCGAACCCGTCCTTCATACCGCCGCCGAGGTCGCTCAGCCCGGTGTTGAAATTGTCGTTGAGCGATTTGAAGCTCTCGTTGAGGTCGTTGCTGCTCTTCTCCTGGATCTCCTGGTTCACCTCGTTGGCCAGTGAGGTGTTCGAGGTGTCCTCGAAGGCGAAAGCGGTGTTCCAGTTGGGGTCCAGCTCGTGGTTCAGCATCCTCTGGAGCCCGCTGACGACGCGGCTGGCGGGCTCGTCGAGGTTCATCTCGACGTTCTTGGTCCACGCGTCGCGCGCATAGCCCGCGATATTGGCCCAGGTGCTGGTGTCGGAGAAGGCACCGTAGTGCGAGTTCTCGCTGTACCGCTCGGGATAGATGATGATCTTTTTGCCGTTCGTGCCCAGTCCGCCGGCGTTGACCTTGCCGATGTAATCGGCCATGGCACGGAAATAGGCGTTCAGGACGTCTTTGGGGCGAGCCTGCACGCGCTGGCCGTTGATGATGCCGTCGGGCCAGTACATGGGAATCTCTCCCGACTGCCCCCAGAGAAACTTCATGTGTGCCTGGTAGAGCTCCCAGAACGCCTCGTACGCAGCACGCTCGGCGGCGATGAGAGAATTCGCGTGGACCGTCAGCGGCTCGTAGTCGGGCTTCGATGCCGGCTTGTACCTGTGGCTTCCCTCAGGGAGCACCAGCTGTCTCGTGTAGTTCTCGTACTTCGCATGGAGATCATCGATCAGATGATAGAAGGCTCCCGCCGCGGTGCCTTTCCAGGAAGCCTGCTCGTCGCCGAGGTCCTTCTTCCAGTCCTCGAGGGTCTGGGTGTGTTCCTTGAAGAAACGGCCCGCCCGGTCGAACGACTCCGCAAGTCTCACGAAGTTCAGCAGATCGACGCCCTCGTCCGGCGCCGGAGCACCGGACGAGGAAGGCGGATCCTCCACAGAGGTGTGCCGGGACACCAGACTCGTCAGAGCACGCAACGGGTTTCCCAGGTAGTCCTCGACGGCATCCAGCTGGACATAGTCGATGTCCACCTGCCACCGGGTGACCACCACCATCCGGAGCCCCATCTCGATCACCAGGTCGGCTGCACGGAAGAACTGCAGGCGAAACCCGTTCTCCTTCTCCTCATGGTGGAGCGCGAGATCGGACGCCTTGACATCGCCCAGATTCGTGATGCTGATGTTCACCCAGGGGGCATTGCTGTCGCCGTTCTTCTCCTGGATCTCCTTGCGTTCGGGCATCCGCCAGCCGGTCATCTGGGTGATGGCGTGTTCCCAATTGTCCGTCGGCATGATGTCCTGCTCCGTCCAGGTGATTCAGTCGCTCAGCTCTTGGAACTCGGAGGCGTCTGGCTCGCGTTGCTGTTGCCGCCGCCCAGCGCCGCCTCGTAGCCACTGAAGGCGGACAGGAACTTCTGCGCGTCCACCTCGGCGAGGTTGTGTTGCTGAGCCTTCCGCATCGACGCACCGACTTCGTCCAGCTTGCGGTGGAGTTCCCCGAAGGCGGTGACGTGTTTGTTGAAGACCTTGTCGACGGCGCCAGCAGCCGTCTTCGTCCGTCCGGACAGTCCCTGCATGCCCGTGGTCTCGTCGCCTTCCAAGAAACCGAGGCGCATGACAGGAGCCCTGGTGGAGAGCTCGAACAGACTCGGGGACTGCGCGTCCGAGTTCCGTATGTTCTTCAGACCCTCCTCGAACGGCTTGACACCGCCGTCGATGAAAGCCTGGAGAGCGGCGTAGTCCAACCGCTCCAGATGAAAGTCGTCCGCAGGCACTGACTTCTCCTCACACGGGGGCCGACGGGAAGCGCGTCGGTCAGAAAGTGACCCTGCGGAAACTGTCGCTGTTCGTCGCGGACGCGTTGGCGAGTGACCGCACGTTGTCTATCAGCGTGTTGCCGTTGCCGGCGAGAAGCGTCCGTGCCTGAGCCAGGCACGCATGCCATTCGTTCTTGACCTGGCCGTATGTGGTCGCGTCCTCACCCACCCATTCCTTGGTGAACGCGTCGAGCTGGGCCGTCAGCTCGTTGATGATCTTTTCCAGGTTGGTGGTCTGGTCTTCCATCTCCTGGTGGGCCTGGGTGGCACCCGTGATGTGAATATCGATACCCATGCTGTCTCCCTATGCTCTGTGTGTGTCTGTGCGGCGCGTCACAGGCTCCGTCACCGGCTGTGCGGAGGTTCGAGACTCAGCCGCCCATCATGACGTTGTGGGCCTGATGGGAAGCGCCGCCGAACACGGACTGCTGGGCCCGCCCGTGGATCTCGTTCAGGTTATTCGACTGCGCCTTGAAGTCGACGTGGCTGCTGCCCTCCACGGTCGCGGCGATCTTGTCGCACGCGGCCGTGATGCGGTTGAAGTCCCCCATCCACCGGTCGATGACCCCGATGAACGCCTGACCGTCCTCGCCGCCGTAGGTGTTGGCCAGCTGTCCGCGGATGGAGTCGACGTTCGTGTGCACGTTGTCGAGCTGCCGCTTCGCCGACACCAGTGCGTTGTGAATCCCGCTGTATGTCCTGCCTGATGACTTCTTGGCGTCATCGCCCGGCCCGTTGCTCATCTCGGCCTCCTGGTCTCGTGGGTCGTCCCGTGGCCCGGCACCTTCGGCAAAGGCACCGGATCACGAGCAGGGGTGTGAACGGAGGTGCCGTGGCGCCGACAAGCCTCCCGCTACATATCTAACACGAGATACATGAAGTTGGTGGTTCACATCAATCAACGAACTTTCACGCGGAGTTGCCGGCCGCCCGGCCGTCCCGCCCGCACGGAGGTGTGCCGGTGACCGACACCCGGCCGGTGGCCGCACTCGCGGGGGCCAGATCCGGGCCGGTCGGGAGCATGTTGAGCAGGGCGCCGGGCAGGCCCTCGGCGGCGCCGAGGTCGTAGCCGAGCGCCTTGGCGGCCTCCGCGGCCGGCAGACGGTACTTCACCCCGTTGTCCGTGACGAGGTAGGTGGCGGTGCCCGTGCCGGCGCCCGAGCTGTTCAGGGCGCGTACCAGGCTGCCACCGCCGGGTGCCGCGGCGATGCCGTCGACGGCGAGGCACGCGGGGGCGGACGCCTTGAGCGGGGGCAGGGCCTGGTCGGTGAGCGTGCGCACCGGCACCAGGGAGAGGGTCACCTGGACGGCCCGGGTACCCTGCGCGTCGAGGCCGACGCAGACACCGGCGGAGTCGGGCACGGTCAGCAGCGCCGGCGGCTGCTGCGGCAGGCGGACGCCGGACTGCCGTACCGTCCGGGCGGAGTCGGAACCAGTGGGGGCGAGGGTGCCGCCCAGCGCCTCGGCGGACAGCGCGACGGCCGCGGGCGCGCTGCCCGGGTACGCCTTCTCCTTGGTGTGCCGGTCACCGAGCACCAGGGCCGCCTGCGTCGCGGTCAGCGGGATCAGACCGTCGTGGCCGAGCACGTAGTACCGCTGCGCGGAACCGGGTGTCTGCACAGTGAACACCTGGCCCACCCGGGTCGCACGGCCGTCCAGGCTCGGACCGGCCGAGCCCAGGCCGGACAGCGCGGGCGCGGTGAGGTCGGCTCCGGCGGGGACGCCGTCCAGGAAGGCGGCCGAGACGGGGAGCGCGTCGGTACCCCCGTAACCGAGCGCGGCCAGCGTGGACTTGCCGCCCGTCACGCGGAACCTGTTGTCCTGCCACAGCAGGTACGTGGCGCCGTCCGGCCCGTGCACCAGCACGCCCTGCTCGGAACGCACGCCCACCCCCTGGAGTTCGGTGTCGACGGCGAGCACGGTCAGCGGCTTGCGGGCGCCCGGCGCAGTGACGGCGGTCGCGGCGCACACCTGCCAGGGCCGGGCGTTGAGGACGGCGGGGGCAGGCAGCGAGTCGGGGGCGCCGGGGATGCCGACGGGGTTGCCGTGCCGGGCCTCGGCCAGAGACTGCGCGGACACCGAGACGGTCGGCATGTCCGAGCCGAGCAGCAGCCGGGCGGAGGGGTAGTTGAGCACCGGATGGAGCCGCCCGTCGTAGACGTAGCGGGTGCCCGTCCCCTTCTCGACGATCAGCGACTTGCCGTCCCGCCAGGAGCTGTTGCCCCCCGGCTTGATGAAGCCGAAGAGCAGGAACCCCGCCGCGACGACGACGGCGACGACCGTGCCGTAGGTGATGCCGCGATTGGTGCGCCGGGCGGGCGGCTCGGCCAGGTCGGGATCGGCCCGCAGCAGGCCGGAGGTCAGACGGGACACCAGGAACTGATGCGCCATGACCTGATCGCGTCGGGACTGCATGGTGTCACTCCTCAGAGGATCGGAGGGTCAGCCGTTCAGGCCGCGCAGGCTCCGGTAGACGTCCAGGACCCACAGCGTCGTCGGAAGCAGCGCCAGCGCCGCCGCGGACTGGAGCAGGTCCCCCGCCCGGCCCCAGTGGGGCAGCAGCCGGCGGCCGGGGACCGTCCAGCAGACGACGCCGGCGAGTGCGGCGGCGGCCAGCAGGACGGCGGTGCCGAGGAGTTCGCCGCCGGTGCCGTGGGTGCGGGCGGACTCGACGGCGAGCAGCAGGCTACCGAGGCCGGCCGGCAGGACCAGGGCGATCCGCTGCCAGGAGGTCCCCAGGTTGCGCGCGTGCAGGGCGAGCAGCACCGAGAGCAGCAGTGCGGTCACCGTCTCCGCCGTGCCGGGCCGCTGTGCCATGGCCACCAGACAGACCAGGCACACCAGGCCGACCGCCCCGTACAGCCCGGTCATCCACCGGTCGACGGCGGCGGCCCCGGCCGCCACGTCGTCCTCGGTGCGCGGTTCGATGCCCTCCTGGAGCTGTTCGGGGCTGGTCGGCAGCGGGGGCAGGCGCAGTCCGGCCAGGGAGAAGGAGAGCATGGGGACGAAGGCGCCGAGGACCACCACGCCGACGGCGACGGCTGAGGCGGCCTGCGGGAAGGACACGTCCAGGCCCAGCATGACGCCGCCGCCGAGGGCCGCGGCCAGGCAGACGACCCCGGCGGCGGCGAACACCACGGGGTAGCCGGCCACCATCGCGCTGGCCAGCACCAGTCCGACCGCGCCGGCCGCGCCGGCCGCGAGCAGATGCGCGCCGACGGTGCGCGCCGCTCCGTCCCCGGCCCGGCCGCCGCCGGTCAGCAGCAGGCCGGCCACGGCGAGGAAGGCGGCGCCGAACAGGCCGAGCAGCACACCTCCCGGCCGGTCCTCCAGGACACGTGCCGCCGAACCCGCGCCGGACAGCGCCAGCAGGGCGGCGCCGGCGGCGAGCACGGCGCGGTCGCCGCGGGCGGCGTCCGAGGTGGCGAGCAGGACCAGGCAGCCGAGCAGCGCCGCGCCCATCAGGGTGCGCAGCACCCACCGGCTGACGTCGGGTGTCCAGGCGTGCGGGAGGGCCCGTACGGCGGCGGAGACGGCCTCCAGCAGGCTGTCGTAGCGGACCGGCGGAAGCTCCTGCCGCCGCGGGCGCAGCAACAGCGTCTCGCCCTCCCTGAGTTCGAGCGAGGCGGGGGTCCCCTCCAGGTCCAGCGGGCTGCCGCCGATGCGCTGGAGGGACCAGCCGCCGTGTTCCAGGCCCTGTTCGGCCAGGTCCTCGCCCGCGTGCGTGGCGATCACGGGCAGCAGGTCCGCGATGGGGACGTCGGCCGGTACGGCCAGGTCCAGGGTCTTCTCGGGGGCGCGCACCGTGAGACGGCACAACCCGTTCATCGAGCTCTCGCTCATGAGGGCAACAGCCTTCCGGGGGGACATGCACGGCCGGTTCGGCCGGCGGGCGGGCCGGCCGGGCACGGCGAGGTGGTCTGGGGAGCGGCTTCGTCCCGGCGCGAGCGCCAGATGGCCGGGGCGGAGCGGGCGGCGGTCGAGGGCATGCCGGGTGCCTTCGCCAACAGTGCCTGACAGCAGATACTCTCATGACCACATACGTGTTCTCACCGTGAGTCTCCGGGTCCATGTCCGCAACTCCGGGGCCCGGTTCTTCTGCTCCCGTGCACACGTGAAGGAGATACCCAGTTGAGCGTGGTGTTCTTCCGCAGGCCGGCCCGTCGGCGCGGCCCGGACCTCCCAGACGGCGAACTGGTCCTCCAGGAGCCGCCGACCCTGGCCGAGTCGACACCGGCCTCGTCGGCCGGGCTGCTGACGTATCTGCCGATGGCGGGCATGTCGGTCGGCATGGTGCTGCTGTACACACGTATCGGCAGTGGTACGGGCCCGATCATCTATCTCGTGGTCGGACTCATGCTGCTGTCCATGATCACGATGCTTGTCGGACAGCTGGTGAAGTCCGGTGCCGAGCGCAAGCAGAAGATGCAGGGCGTGCGCCGCGACTACCTGCGCTACCTCGGCGGGATGCGACGCAAGGCGCGCGCCGCGGTGGCCGAGCAGCAGCGAGCCCTGGCCTGGCGGCACCCGGAGCCGGAGGAGCTGTGGTCGTTCGCGGCCACCACCCGGCTGTGGGAACGCCGGGTCGCGGACGAGGACTTCGCGGAGGTCCGGCTCGCCGTCGGTGACCAGCGGCTCTCGCTGCGCCTGGCGAACAAGGCAACCAAGCCGGTGGAGGACCTGGACCCGCTGACCGCGCACGCGCTGCGGGCCTTCATCAACGCCTACTCGACCGTCCCGGAGCAGCCGATCGCGCTGTTCCTGCGGGCCTGGGCGCGCGTTCTCCTCCGGGGCGAGCGGGCGAAGGTGCTGGACGCGGCGCGCGCCCTGGTGTGCCAGCTGGCGGTGGCCCACACACCGCAGAACCTGATGATCGCGTTCTGTGTCGCCCCCGAACACCGCGCGGACTGGGAGTGGGCCAAGTGGCTGCCCCACACGCTGCACCCGGACGAGTCGGACGGCGCCGGTCCGGCCCGTCTGATCACCTCGGCCTTCACCGAACTGGAGGACCTGCTCGGCGAGGAGTTCACCGGCCGGGCCAACTTCGAACCGGGTGCCTCGCCCACGGCCGACGAGCCGTACGTGGTCGTCGTCCTGGACGGCGGCCAACTGCCCGAGGGCCACCGGGCGGCGCGGGCCGGATTCCGCAACGCCGTCGTCGTGGACCTGGCCGGGGGGCTGCCCTGGCGGCCTGGGCGTACGGTGCTCCGGCTGCGTGTCGAGGAGGAGGAGCCGCAGGATCCGGGCGGCCGGGCGCACGACGAGCTGAAGATCGTACGCACCGACCGCGACCGCAAGGAGACGACGATCGCGCTGGGCCGCGTGGACCGGCTCGGACCGGCTGCCGCGCGGGCGCTGGCCGCCGTGCTCGCCCCGATGCGCACCGGGGCGACCGCGGAGGCCGCGCAGCCGCTGGCCACCGACATCCAGCTGACCACGCTGCTCGGCATCCCCGACCTGCACCGGTTCTCGCCCGCCGAGTTCTGGGAGCGGCGCGGTGGACAGCGCCAGCGGCTGCGGGTGCCGATCGCGGTGGGCGCCGACGGGCGCCCCGTCGAGCTGGACATCAAGGAGTCCGCCCAGGACGGCATGGGACCGCACGGCATGCTGATCGGTGCCACTGGTTCCGGCAAGAGCGAACTGCTGCGCACCCTGGTGCTGGGGCTGGCCCTGTCCCATTCGTCGGAGACGCTCAACTTCGTCCTCGTCGACTTCAAGGGCGGCGCGACCTTCCTCGGCCTCGACGAACTGCCGCACACCTCCGCGGTGATCACCAACCTGGCCGACGAGGTCGCGCTGGTGGACCGTATGCAGGACGCCCTGCGCGGCGAGATCCAGCGCAGGCAGGAACTGCTGCGCAGCGCGGGCAACTTCACCTCGGTGCTCGACTACGAGAAGGCACGCGCGGCCGGTACGCCGCTCGAGCCACTGCCCAGTCTGCTGGTCGTCGTGGACGAGTTCAGCGAACTGCTCGCCGCGCACAGGGAGTTCATGGATCTGTTCGTGGCGATCGGCCGGCTGGGCCGGTCGCTGGGCGTGCACATGCTGCTGGCCTCGCAGCGGCTGGACGAGGGCCGGATGCACCAGTTGGAGGGCCATCTGTCCTACCGCATCGGCCTGCGGACGTTCTCGGCGATGGAGAGCCGGGGCGTGCTCGGTGTGCCGGACGCCTACGAGCTGCCCTCACAGCCGGGCAGCGGCTTCCTCAAGAGCGGTGTCGAGCCGCTGACCCGGTTCCGGGCCGCGTACGTCTCCGGGCCCTACCGGCAGAAGGTGGGCGCGCTGGCCCAGGAGAAGATCGCCGGTCAGGTGATGCCCTGGACCGGGGACTGGGTGGGCGGGCGCGACGAGGCCGCGGCCCCGGAGCCGGTGCCCGCGGTGGCCGGTGCGGACGAGGAGGAGGCCGACAGCCTGCTGGCGGTGGCCCTGGACAAGCTCCGCGGCTCCGGGCCGCCGGCGTACGAGGTGTGGCTGCCGCCGCTGGGCGAACCGCCGACGCTGGACGCGCTGCTGCCGCCGCTGATCCCGGACCCCGAACTGGGTCTGACCACGGCCGACTGGGCGGACCGCGGCAGGCTACGGGTCCCTCTCGGCATCGTCGACAAGCCCTTCGAACAGGTACGCGACCTGCTGACGGTGGATCTCGGCGGCGCCGGCGGGCACGTGGCCGTCGCGGGCGGCCCGCAGAGCGGCAAGTCCACGCTCGTCCGCAACCTGATCACCGCCCTGGCCCTCACCCACACGCCGCTCGAAGTGCAGTTCTACTGCCTGGACTTCGGTGGCGGATCACTCGCCTCGCTGACCGGACTGCCGCATGTGGGCGGGGTCGTGGGCCGGCTGGAGGCCGAGCGGGTGGGCCGCACCCTGGCCGAGATGACCACGCTGCTCGCGCACCGGGAGCGGCTGTTCCTGGAGCACTCGATCGACTCCATGGCCACCCTGCGCCGCCGCCGCGCGGCCGGCGAGTTCCCCGAGGAACGGCACGGGGACGTCTTCCTGGTGATCGACGGCTGGCAGACCATGCGGCAGGAGTTCCAGGACCACACGCAGACGGTCGCCCAGCTCGCCTCCAGCGGTCTGAACTACGGCATCCACCTGGTGACCGCGACCACCCGCTGGGCGGAGCTGAACTCGGCCGTCCGCGACCAGTCGGGCACCAAGCTGGAGCTGCGCATGGGCGACGCTTTGGACTCCAGCATCGACATGCGCCGGGCCCGGACCGTGCCCGCCGTGCCGGGACGCGGTCTGACGAGCGACTCCAAGCTGCACTTCCTGTCCGCCCTGCCGCGCATCGACGGCATCGACGACCCGGGCAGCCTCGGCGACGGCGTGACCGACCTGGTGGCAGCCGTGGCCGAGAGCTGGCAGGGCCCGTCCGCACCGCCCGTGCGCATGCTGCCCACCGAACTGGACGCCGCCGAACTGCCGCCCGCACCCGAGGGACGGCCCTTCCACGTGGCGCTCGGTGTGGAGGAGACCCAGCTCGCACCGGCCTGGCACAACTTCGCCGAGACCCCGCACCTGGTGGCCTTCGGCGACAGCGAGTCGGGCAAGACCAATCTGCTGCGCCTGGTGGCGAAGGGGATCACCGAGCGGTTCACCCCGGCGGAGGCACGGATCCTCGTGGTCGACTTCCGCCGCGAACTCGTCGAGGCGGTGCCCCGCGAATACCAGCTCGGCCACGCGGTGTCGGTCGACCAACTGGCCGAGTACACCGACGGGGTGAGCCGCGCGCTGAAGACCCGCACGCCCGGACCGGACATCACTCCGGCCCAGATGCGACAGCCCGACTGGTGGTCAGGGCCCCGGCTCTTCATCCTCGTCGACGACTACGACCTCGTGGCCAACCCGGTGCGGCCGGTCTTCGAACCCCTGCTGGAACACCTGCCGCTGGGCTACGAGGTGGGTCTGCACATGGTCGTCACCCGGGCCGCGGCGGGCGCGATGCGCGGCATCAACGAACCGCTGGTCCGGCGCATGCTGGAGGTCAACACACCGGGCCTGCTGCTGTCCTGCCCGCCCAGCGAGGGCTATCTGTTCAACAACATCAGGCCGAAGGTGCTGCCGCCCGGCCGCGGCAGCTACGTCACGCGGCGCAGTGTGACGCAGATCCAGCTGGGCCTGCTGCACGGCATGGAGGGAGAGGACGGACCGGAGTGACGGTACCGCCCCCGGCTCACGAGGAGCCGGGGGCGGTACCGGGGCGGACCCGTCTCACGCCGGTCCGTGTCCGGCGGAGCGCCGCTTCCGGCGGGCCCGGGCCAGGGCCGCCGCTGCCGCCACGCCCACCGCCACCAGCAGTCCGGCCCCCGCCAGCAGTCCCGCACGCCGTACGACGTCGCTGCGGGGCCCGGGGCCGGGCAGACGGACCGCCGTGTCATCCTGCCCCACGGCCGGTGCCGCCGAGGGCAGCACCATGCTGAGCGCCGCCGCGGGGTCGAGGAGTGGCACCTCCGCGTGCGCGGCGCTCGCCCTCAGCCGGTCGGCGGTCTCCCGCGCGCTCAGCGTGGGCCGCTGGGCGCGGACCAGGGCGGCGGCGCCGGCGACGAACGCGGCGGCGACCGAGGGCCCGTTGGCGACGTAGACGCCGGTACCGGACGGGCCGATGCCGGTGATCCCGTACCCGGGCGCGGCGAGATCGGCGTGCCCGGGTACCGGGACGGCGCCCTGGGACCGGCCGCCGTCGATGTCGGTGTCCACCACGGAGAGCACCCCGTCAGCCGCTGCGGGCCAGTAGGCGGTGGGAGCGGCGCCCTCGTCCTGACCGGACCCGGAGGGCCTGGTGTCGGGCGCCGCCGGGGCGATCACCAGCACGTCGTGCGCCTGCGCCGCCGACACGGCCGAGGTGAGCGCGGTGCTGGGGGCGGGCAGCGCGGCCGACACGACGACGATCTTCGCGCCGGCCGCCACCACCGCCTCGATGCCCTCCGCGACCCGGGATGCGCTGGCCGTACCGAACGTGTCGGTCCCCCGGGCGCCGATGACACGGGCCCGGGGTGCCACACCGCTGAAGCCGCCGCCGGGAGCGGGCGCCGCCGCGACCAGACCGGCGAGGAACGTGCCGTGGCCCACGCAGTCCTGGGCGGCGCTCCCGGACGCCTGGACCCGCCCGGCGAGCAGCGGCGCCTGCGGTGACACCCCAGTGTCGACCACGCCCACCAGCACCCCGGCCCCCTGGCTGTAGCGTCCGGCGCGAGCCAGGTTCAGGCTCTGCTGCGCCCAGGGCACCGCGTCCACCCGGACCTTCGACGGCTTGGTGCAGGCGGCCGTGCTGGAGCTGAGCGCCGGAGGAATCAGCGGCAGCTTCGGCGGGTCGGCGGGCGAACCGGCCACGGCCGCCCCCGAGTTCGGCGTGGCCGCCGCCGGGAAGGGGGCGGCGCAGACGGCCAGCGAGCCCAGGAGGGGCAACACGACGGCGGGCCGCAGGACGCGCCGGCGAACCCGTCCGCGAGCGGGACGGAAGGAGGTGCTCTCGTCGTTCATGCGCTGAATCCCCTGAGCGTGATGGGCCGGTGGCCGCCGGCCGCGGGACATCCGTCGCCGGTCGCGGTGGCGCCGGGTAAGCTCGTGTCCGGCACCGCACATGTGGCTACGAGTCGGCTCCGGAGACCACGTGTGACGCCGGAGCGTACGGGACACCCTCGGATGCCCCGCTCCGCTCCTCCGGCCTGGCGCGGCCGGTCAGAACCGTACCGGACTCACCCATGTGCCACGAACACATGGGTGGGTATCGATGCGACCGTGACATCACCAACGCGACCAGAGCTGTGAGGACCGCATGACCATCAGCCGAGCAGGGAGCGGGCAGTGATCCGGCGCGGTGCCGGGCGGCGTGCCGGGCGTGGCGGTGTCCGCGCCGCCGGGTCGCTGACGGTGACAGCCGGCGCCGAACGGGTCCATCTCGTGCATCTGGGCGACCGTCCGCCCGCGCCACTGCGGGACATCGCCGGTCTGCTGGGGCCCGTGGGCGAGGACGAGACCGTCGTCGTGGTGGGTTCGTCCCTGGGCGACGGGGGCGTGGACGCCCTGTGCGACGAGCTGGCACCGGCGCTTGAGGAGAGCCGCAAGTCCGACATACGTGTGCTGCGGCTGGTGATGTCGGCGGGCGCGGACGAGGCCGGCGGACGGCACTCCGCGGCCCGGCTGCTCTGCGAGCGCTGGGGCTTCGACGTACTGGCCACGGCCGGGGCCGCCGTCGTCGTACCGGACGGTTCGCTGTTCTCGCCGGACCTGCCCGGCGCGCCCGGGGGCTGGTGGCACTTCTCCACCGGTGAGGTGCCCCGGCGGGTCGGCAGCCGGCTGCCGGTCCCCGACTGGGAACCCGCGCTGGAGCGGGTGGGCCGGGAGACGGCCGGCGGACACGTGGTCGAAGCGGTCCCGGCGGGCCTCCTGGTCCGCCCGGCCCAGGCCACCGCTCCGGTGGTGCACGCCCTGCCCTACGCCGTACCGCCCGACCCGGACCGGCCCCATGTGCTGCTCGGTGCCCCGCATGTGCCCGCGGAGGCGTTGGCGGACGTCCTGGCCGCGCTGCCGGGGCGGCTGCGCCGGTCGGTGCGGCTGCTGTCCCTGGACGGCCAGGACCTGATCGGCACCGGGCAGGCCGTGGCCGACCTGATCGACGCCGAGACCCAAGTGGCCCATGGGGTGCCGGTGATCACCGAGGGTGCCGTGCCCGGGGAGAGCTCCGTGTCCCTCCGCATGGTCGGCGCCGACGGCACACCCTCCTGGCGGCCGTATGTGGAGTCCGTGGTCTGCCCGCCGGTCAGGGACGGTGTCCGGCCGCCGGTCCGGGTGGGCGCCTGGCGCGCACCGGCCGGGCTGGGCGGCGGGAGCACGGCTGGTACGGAGCCGGACGCGCTGCCGCTCGACGGCCGCTGGAAGGCGGCGGTGACGCCGGCCGGGCTGTGGATCGGCCCGCGCAGCACCCGCCCGCCGCGCGCCGCGGCGGACCGGCCGGTCGCGTCCGACGTGGTGGCCGTCGATCTCGGCGCGCCCCGCCGCGCGCTGGACGACTCCCTCTGGCCGCATCTGGACGCGCTCCTGCGGGACATGGAACCCGAGGAGCGGGAACGGACCGTCGTGCACGTCCACGGCGTCCTCGGCGCCAAGGGCATGGACACGTTGCGGCGGCTCGCCGTCCGGCACGGCTTCTCGCTGCTGGCACCGGAGCGGACGGCGCAGGCCCCGGACGGGTCCGGAGCCGAGGGGGAGGCGGCCCCGGAGCCGGAGGAGAGCGGCGCGGCGGAGGGCGGCGAGGTGCCCTCCGCCGCTCCGGAGCCGGAGGCGTCCGTGCCGGGGGTTCCTCTGGCGACCACGTCAGCCCACGCTCCGGAAGCCTCCCCGGCGCCGGACGTGCCCGATGTGCCGGTCGAACCTTCCGGAAGGCCCACGTACGCGACCGCCGGTGCGGGAGCCGGAGCCGGAGCCGGAGCCGGAGCCGCGGAGAACGCGGCGGCTCCCTTGGGAGCCACGCCTGCGACGGTCACTCTCGTACCGCCCGTGTCCGAGGAGCCGCGACCCCGTCCGCCGGCCCCGGACACCCGGTCCCGCTCCGCGCCGGTCGAGCGGCCGTCGGCCCCACAGCCGCCGGCCCCACAATCGTCAGTCCCGCAGTCGTCGTCCGCGCAGACCGACCACGAGCGGCTCCGTGCCTCGCTCGGTCCGTTCTGGGAGCGTCACGCCAAGGCCGCGGCCCAGGCCATGACCCGCGTGCCCGGTATGCGCGCCCAGGACACCGGCGGCGCCACGCTCGCCCATCTGGCCGCCGTACACGTGTACTTGACCGCCGTGGACACGGCCGAACTGGGCACGGCCGTGGTGGACGAGGACGAGTCGACGCTGACGTTGCTGCGCTGCCTGGAGTGGGGACTGCGCAGGCTCCCCTCCTACCGCGGTGCCGTGGTCGGCACCACCCCCGGTCTCGCCGCCCGTCTGACACCCGACCTGGTGGGGACGCGCCTGGACAGCGTGGTGCCGATGCGGGGTACGGCGGTGGAGGCCGCGTATCCCGCGCCACCGGCCGATCATGTGCTCATCTGGTCGGTGACCGGCCGCCGCACCGGTGCCCTCATGGACGGGGAGGGCAGGGAGATCCTGTTCTCCCAGCACTCGGGCTTCCGCGTCCTGGACGTCGTACGCCGCGGCCCGGCGACGGTCGGTCTGCTGCGCGAACTGCCCCCGCACGACCGCTCGTCGGGTACGGCGGGACTGTCCGGCGCGGACACCGCCCTGCTCAAACGGCTGCGCACGGCCCTCGCACTGCCGACCGCCGCCCTCGCCGGTCCGCCCTGAACCGCGACCGGATCTCCCCCACGCCCACCCACCACCCCTGCGCACCGTCATCCGCCCACTTCACAAGGAGTTCCATGTCTCCCCGAACACCGAGGTCCGCTGCCAGGCCACACGCATCGGCCGGAACGGATCCCGCCACCACCGCTCCGCGGATCCGGCGGGCCGCCGCACTGCCGATGCCGGACGGGGCGAGCATGAGCCCCTTCGCCCCGGCCGACCCGCTGGGCACCGAGCAGGACGAGAAGACCGCGCAGGCGCTGGCCACGGCCCTGTCCGCGGCCCGGAGCCGGGAACCGGCGCCAGAGGCGGATCCGGACGCCTGGCGGCCGGGCGGCACCGGCCAGGAGGGCCGGGAGGCCGGCGCCGAGGCGTCCGGCGAGGCGGCGGAGTCCGGCGCGCCCCAGGGGCCGCGCCGGACTCCGGGCACCGGCTTCGCCGCGCGGGTCACCGAACGGCCCTTCCTGGTTGCGGCGGCGGTCGCGGGCGCGGTCATCGCCGCCACGCCGTTCCTCGCCTCCCACGGCAAGGACCACATGCGCACCTACGAGGGCATGGGCCCCGCTGACCCCGTCGCCAAGCTTCCGGGCGGCACCGCGGACCGGCATCCGGACGCCTATCCCAGCCAGTTGCCGATCGCCACCTCCGACGACGACGGCGGCAACGGCTCCGCCGACGGGCTCATGGACCCGGACGCGGGTGCGTGGCACGCTCCGGCCGCAGCGGCGGCCGGCCACCCGGCGGCCGACTCCCCCGCCGTGCCGCAGGCCCTCGCCGCGGACCCGGCGGGCACCGCCGTCGCGGCGGGCGGCCGGACGTCGCCCTCGGACGCCTCGTCCGCGAGGGCGGCCAACGCGTCGTCCCCGGCCCGCCCCACCGCGCCGCAGCACACCGCGGCGGCCGAGTCCGTACCCGGCGGGAACGCGACGGCCCACACCGCGGCAGCCGCGAACCCGCCCGCGAAAACCGCGGCCGCCAGGACGACACCCGCCAAGGCCACCTCCGCCAAGGCCGCTTCGGTCGCGCCGGCGTCCGCCGAGAAGCCCGGCGGCACGACCCAGGCCACCGCCTCCGCGCGGACCACGGCCACCGCGCCGAAGCCCGCGTCCGAGTCCGCGGCCTCGACGCCGGCCACCGCCCGCGCACGCGAGGCCACGACCGGCACCACGGCCGCGTCCGCGGCCGGATCCGCCGCGCCCCAGGCACGCGCCGCGGCCTCCACCCCCGCCAAAACCGCCCTGCCCCCCCTCGAACCCACCGACGTCGCCCCCGACGCACCCCACGGCCAGGCCACCGGCTCCAGCCCCGTCACCACCACACCCACCACGGAGCCGAACGACTCTCCCGAACCGGAGCCGAAGCCGGAACCGAAGCCGAAGCCGGAACCGAAGCCCGAATCGAAGCCGGAGTCGGACCCCGAGCCCAAGCCGGACCCCAAGCCCAACCCCAAGTGGACCACCGAGGTCGTCAGCGGCACCCGCGTCCTGCGCCCCGGGCAGAGCATCGCCTCCAACCGGACGCACCTGACGATGCGTTCGGACGGCGACCTCGTCATCACGGACGAGAACGGCGCGGTCCGCTGGTCCTCGCACACCTCCGGCCAGGGCAACTACGCCGTCTTCCAGTCGGACGGCGACCTCGCCGTGCGTACGGCCGCGCAGCAGACCCGGTGGTCGGCCGGTTCGGGCGGCAACGACGGCGCCCGGCTCATCCTCCAGAACGACGGCAACGTCACGATCCTCACCACCGACGGCCGCGTTCTCTGGGCCGCCGGGACACAGCACTGAACACGGCCCGGCCGACCAGCCCGGCCGGGTACCCCACCCCGAAGAGGTAATCACCATGCAGAGCGCGCACCGCCGTGCCTGTGGCGCGGGTCCCGCCGCGCCCCCCGCCGGCGCCCCGGCCCGGCCGTCCGCACACGAGGGGGAGGAGCAGCCGTGGCCCGCCATCTGATCACCGTCGGGCAGCAGGACGGCTGCGACCACACGACGATCGGCGCGGCTCTGCTCGGCGCCCGCCCGGGGGCGATCATCAGCGTCCGTCCGGGCAGTTACCGGGAGACCCTGGTCGTGCAGAACAGGGTGACGATCGTCGCCGACGGTCCACGCGGCAGCGTGGAGATCGCCCCGGCCAAGGGGGCGGCGGTGACGCTCGCCGCGGACGCCGTGATGCTCACCGATCTGCTGCTGCGCGCCGGTGAGGGCGAGCTGCCGGTGATCGACGCGGTGCGCGGACAGGTCGCCCTGGACGGCTGCGAGATCCTGGGGGCGGGCTGGACGGCGCTGCTCAGCCGAGGCAGCGGGTCGCTGGCTATGCGGTCGTGCCGGGTCACCAATCCCGCCGGCGCGGGTGTGGTGGAGGCCGGTTCGACGGGCAGCGTGATCGAGGACTGCCTGATCGAGAACCTGGGCACCTCGGCGGTCGTGGTCAGCGAGGAGGGCCGGGTGACGGTGCGCAACTGTCGGCTGCGCGACGCCCGGGGCAACGGCGTGCTGGCCAACGGGCAGTCGCGCGGGGTCGTGGAGGACTGCGAGATCACGTCCACCGAGAAGCCCGGCGTGGCGCTGGAGGGCGGTACGGCGCTGAAGGTTGTGCGGACCACGCTGCGGGACTGCTCACTCGGTGTGCATGTGTCGAGTTCGGTGCGCACCGAGCTGTCACACGTGGCGGTGCACCGCTCGGCCGGACACGGCTTCGTCGTCGCCGACCGCTCCGACCCGCAGCTATCGTACTGCGAGACCTCCGCGACTGCGGGCAGCGGTGTGTACGTCACCGGGCGCTCCCGCGGCTACTTCGCGAACTGCGCCTTCGACGGCGCCGCCGAGGCGGCCGTCCGCGTCGAGGACTCCAGCACGCCGTCCTTCACGGGCGCCCGGATCACGGACAGCAAGGGCACGGGGCTGCTGCTGGAGGGCGAATCCGCCGCCGAGTTCGACCAGTTGGACGTGGTGCGGGCGGGCGGCACCGGAATGTCGGTGGCCTCGGGCGCCAATCCGCTGCTGCGCCGGGCCCGCGTCACCGAGGCGCGCGGTGCGGGCATCCAGGTCACGGGGCAGGCCCGCGGCCGGTTCGAGGACTGCGAGGTCGGCGACTGCGGCGGGCACGCGCTGCGGATCGAGGCGGGTGGCAACCCGCACATGGGCAACTCGGCGCTGCGCGGCGCGGGCGGCTCGGGTGTCTCGGTGGGCGCGGAGGGTCTGGGCACGCTGCGCGACTGCGAGATCTCCGGCTCCTCCGCGTCGGGCGCCGCCGTCGAGGGCAAGGGCGAGCTGACATTGGTCAGAACCCGGGTCCTGGGGTCCGGCGGGCACGGCGCGCTGGTCGCGGCGGGCGGCCGGGCGGCGCTCAAGGGGTGCGAGTTCAGCGGGAACACCGGCGACGGGGTGCGTATCGAGTCGGGCGGCCCGGTGGAGGTGACCGACTGCACCGTACGGTCGAACCGGGGCGCCGGGCTGAAACACGCGTGCCCGGGTGCCGACTTCACCCTGTCCGGACTGACCAGCCTCGACAACAAGACCCCGGACTCCGGTACGAAGCCGCCCGCTGAGGAGGCGCCCGGTAGCGGCGCGCCGGCCGCGCCCGGCGGCCAGGAGAGCCAGCCGCCGGAGAACGCGCTGGTCGCGGAACTCAACGCGCTCATCGGCCTGGACAACGTCAAGGAGCAGGTCGAGATGCTCGTCAGCCTGGGCAAGCTCGCCCAGCGGCGGGCCCGGCTCGGCATCCCGGCCCCGCCCATGAGCCGTCACCTGGTCTTCGCCGGGCCGCCCGGCACCGGCAAGACCACCGTGGCCCGGCTGTATGGCGGGATCCTGGCGAGTCTGGGGATGCTGTCCTCGGGCCATATCGTCGAGGTGTCCCGGGCCGATCTGGTCGCCCAGGTGATCGGCGGTACGGCGATCAAGACGACGGAGGTGTTCGAACGGGCCCAGGGGGGTGTGCTGTTCATCGACGAGGCGTACACCCTGCTGTCCGACAGCAAGGGCTCCTCCGTCGACTTCGGGCAGGAGGCCATCGACACTCTCGTCAAACTGATCGAGGACCACCGGGACGACACCGTGGTGATCGTCGCGGGATATCCGAAGGAGATGGCGGATTTCCTGGCCGCCAACCCCGGTATGGCCTCGCGGTTCACCCGCACGATCGAGTTCGAGAACTACTCGGTGGACGAACTGGTCACCATCACCGAGAACATGTGTGCCACCCACCGGTACGTCCTCGATCCGCTCGCGCGGGAGGCGCTCGGCATCCGCTTCTCCCGGATGCGGCGGGACGCGACGTTCGGCAACGGCCGGGCCGCCCGCCAGGTGTTCGAGGAGATGATCGACCGGCAGTCGCTGCGGCTGGCTGCCCAGCAGGACGCGAGCGAGGCCGATCTGATGCTCATGGTCCCCGAGGACGTGGGCGCCGACGAGGCCCAGGAGGTGCGTGCGGAGGTCAGGAAGGAGCCCGGAGAGTCGAGTGCGCTCACCCGGCTGCGCGCCATGACCGGCCTGGCGGCGGTCAAGCGGGAGGTCGGTGGCATCGTCGATCTGCTCACCGCCTACCGGCAGCGCGCGGCGGTGGGCCTGCCCACGCCCGCGGTCAGCCACCACCTGGTGTTCTCCGGGCCGCCCGGCACGGGCAAGACCACGGTGGCCCGGCTGTACGCCGAGCTGCTGCGCTCCTTCGGTGTTCTCACGAGCGGCCAGCTCGTCGAGGTGAGCCGCGCCGACCTGGTGGGACGGTACATCGGGCACACGGCCCAGCTCACCACGGAGAAGTTCGAGGAGGCGGTGGGCGGTGTGCTGTTCATCGACGAGGCGTACACGCTGACGCCCGCGCACTCCTCGCAGGACTTCGGCCGGGAGGCCGTCGACACCCTGCTGAAGCTGATGGAGGACCGCCGTGACGAGGTGGTGGTGATCGTCGCGGGCTACCCGGAGGAGATGGAGGGCTTCCTGGCCTCCAACCCGGGCCTGGCGTCCCGCTTCTCCCGCCATGTCGCCTTCGAGGACTACTCCACCGACGAACTGCTGTCCATCATCGACGAGCAGGCGGGCACGGCGGGATACGTGTGCGCGCCCGCGACCCGCGAGGCGCTGCGCGTCCACCTCGACGCCCTGCCGCGCACCCGGTCCTTCGGCAACGCACGTCTGGCCCGTCAGTTGCTGGAGACCATGATGACCCGCCAGGCGGGCCGGCTGGCCTCCCTGGCCGCGCCGGACCTGGAGGCGCTCACCACGCTGGTGCCGGCGGACCTGCCCGAAGGCACGTCCGCCGGCACCGGTGCACTCCTGCCGCGTACGGGAGCGGACGTCCCCCGCTGAGAGCGGACGGCACCCCCCTGCCAGCAGCCCCCTCCCGGTCCGGCGAGAACACTCGGGGGACCTGCCGGACCGCCGGCAGGTCCCGCTCGCCCCGTGACGTCCGGCGCGACCGCTCACCGGCCCGCTGTCGAGTGACGGCCTCTCAGCGCAGGCCGAAGGCGCGGTCGACGGTCTGGAGCACGGTGTTGCCCGCCGTGTCACCGGCGCTCACCCGGAGCGAGACGAAGCGGGCTCCGCGCGGCGCGTCCAGGGCGTAGTGCCCGCCGTCGCCCCGGCCCCGCAGCCGCTGCCAGTGGTGGCCGTCGTCGTACGACACCTCGACGGTGAGCCGGTCGACGCGGCCCGCGCCCGCCGCCCCGGGCAGGTGCAGTGCGGTGACCGTGAGACCGGCCCGCCTGCCCGCCCGGCCCGCGCCGTCCGTCGCGACGGCGTAGTCGAGTTGCAGCAGGGGAAGCACCGCCTGGGCGTCCGCGGCCCCGGAGACGAAGTCCCACTCGGTGCGGGTGCCTGCGGAATAGGGGCTGACGGTCGCGTCCCGGCTGTTCTCGACGACCAGCCGGTAGGGCAGCGGGCGTGCCGAGGGCGCGTCACCCGCCACGACCGTACCCGTAGTGCTGCGGCCTAGCACCGTGGCGTCCTGGGAAAGGGTGAGGGTCTGGCGGGTCCGCTCGTAGTCCATGGACATCCCGACGTGGTCGCCGCCGCCCCAGCCCGGTACGTCGGCGCTCAGCCGCTGACCGCTGCGGCTCGGCGACTTGTAGTTGTCGTTGAGGTACGGACGCGCGACCGGCCCGAACCACTTCTGCGTCTGCCGGCTGCCCGCCCGGTAGGCGCGTCTGGGCTCGATCTCGTACAGCAGGTTGTCGACGTACGCCTCCTGCGCCCACCGGTTGTCCTCTGTGGTGGAGACCCAGTCGACGCGCCAGCTGTTCACCGGCTCGCGCGTCGTCGTCCCGATACCCCAGTCGGAGTACGAGGGCCAGTCGAAGCGGTACTCACCGCCGCCGCGCGTCGCATCCGGGCTGTCGAAGGACACGTCGACGCGGGCCAGGTTGCGCGGTCCGCCCTTGACGACCAGGTCCGCGGGAATCTCGTTGTGCCAGGTCTGCATCAGGTCGTACACGTACGGACTGGCCGGTACGGAGGTGACCGTGAGGGTGTTCCGGCCGTGTCGCACCTGGTCGGCCAGTTTCTCGCCCTCGTCCGTGCTCAGCAGGGCGACGTCCAGCGCGGCCGGGGTGAAGGGGTCGCTGCCGTACTCACGGAGCTGCCGCCCCGGCAGGTCGTTCACGACGAGCAGCAGCCGCGCACCGGCCGCCGCGGCGGCACGGGCCTGCTCGGCGTCACCGACCCCGGCGGCACGCCGTACGACAACGGCCTTGCCGCGTGCGTCGATTCCCTTGTGGTCAGCCGCCGAGCCGTTGCCCGCGACGACCGCGCGCAGCGTGCGCCGGCCCTCGGGCAACGGCGTCACACCTGTCTGACGCAGTACGTCCGTGAAGTCGGTGGTGGCCGTGGAGACACTGAGCGCGGGTTTCTCCTTGCGCCACCGGGCCGCCATGTGGAAGTCACCGTGCCGCACGCGCGAGGCGGTGGGCTGAGCCCACAGGCTGTCGTAGCTGGTCTGGGTCTCCATGAAGTCGCGCCAGGCGGCGCCGCCCATCGAGCGGCTGTACTCCAGCCGCTGGTAGGTGGTCTCGGTCCGCTCCGGTGTGGTCATGTCGATCCGGCGTGTCCTCGCCGCGTCCAGCGTGACGGTGGTGTCGTGGTCGAGGGTCACCTCCGGGTCACCGAGCAGCGCCATGCCCAGGGAAAGCGGGCCGTGCACACCCTGGACGTCCTTGAACGCCAGCACCGAGTACACGTCGTTCGGGAGGAACATGTCCGTGGTTCCGGAATCGCCGACCATGATGAACATCGGGTCGTGCTCGCCGGACCTGAGGATCTGGACGACACCAGGCATGGGGCCGCCGTGGGCGTCCTTGAGCACCAGCCTCAGCCTGTGCGCCACGTCACCGAGCGAGACGGCGGTGTGGGCGAGCGGTGTGCCGGTGGGCCCGGTCGCCAGGATCTGCCCGCTGTAGCGGCCGTTGCCCGGCACCCGTGCGGTGTCGATGGCGACCGTGACACCGGCCGTGCCGTGCGCGGGCACGGTCACCTCGTCCGCCGACAGCCCGAAGAGCCCGGCGGGCGCGTTCGGGGCCGCCACCGACAGGGTGAGCCAGACTGGCTCTGCCTAGGTGTTGGTGTACGTCACCGGCCGCCGGAGCACGCTGCCCGAGCCGCCCTGCGGTGCCTGTCCCGCGTACGCGGTGGCCGACGCGAACACACTCGCCGCCGCTGCCGCCGCGACGTCCACGCGTCCGCTGCCCGCATGGAAGGCGTCGTACCGGGGGGTGAGAGCGGAGGTGCTGGTGAGCAGGTCCTTGAGCTGGGCGCCCGTCAGTCCTGGGCGGGCGCGCGCCAGGAGGGCGGCGGCACCGGCGACGTGGGGGCGGCCATGGAGGTGCCGCTGAGCGTCTGGTAGCTGCCCGATCCCTCGGGCGCGTACCGCGAACGCGCGGCGAGGATGTCGACGCCCGGTGCGGTGAGCTCCGGTTTCAGCGCCCCGTCGCCCACGCGCGGGCCCTGGCTGGAGAAGTCCGCCACGGAGTCCGCGCCATCGACGGCGCCCACGGTCAGCGCGGCGTCGGCGGCACCGGGCCTCCGATGCCACCGGGCACCCCGGTGTTACCCGCCGCGGTGACGAACAGCGCGCCGGTCTCCGCGCTGAGCCGGTTCACCGCCTCGCTCTCCGGCTCGGTCCCGTCGGACGGCTCGGCCGAGCCGAGGCTCATGTTGACGATTCTGGCGTGCTGGTCGCGGGCGGCCCACTCGATTCCGGCGATGATCCAGGAATCCTGGCCCCACCCTTCGTCGGAGAGCACCTTGCCGATGTGGAGCGAGGCGCCGGGCGCGACGCCGCGCTCCTTTCCGCCGGAGGCCGCGCCGGTCCCGGCGACCGTCGAGGCGACGTGCGTGCCGTGGCCGTTGCGGTCGGTGACGTCCTCGTCGGGTACGAAGCTCCTGGCGGCCGTGATCCGGTCCGCCAGGTCCGGGTGGGCGGCGTCCACCCCGGTGTCCAGTACGGCGACGTCGACACCCTGACCGGTGTCACCACTCGCCCAGATCTTGGGGCGCCGATCCGGGCGGTGCTGTCGGCGAGGTCCGCCCGCACCTTTCCGTCCAGCCAGATGTGCTCGATGCCCTGGCCGAAGACGCCGGCCGCCCGGCCCGCGCCGGTGCGGGAGGCGGTTCCTGCGGTGACGGCCGCCCAGAAGTCCGCGGCCTGAGCGCGGCTCTGGGCCAGGGCGGCTCCGTGCAGGCTGCTGATCTCCCGGGCGCGGGTCGCGCCGACCGGCGGTGTGGCCTGCCGGGCCCCGGCCCGGTCGGCACCGTAGGAGACGATCAGCGGCAGCCGGTCGCGGCCCGCATCATCGTACCCGGCGGCGACGAGCCCGGTGACGTCGAACAACCGCCGGTCCAGCGTGCCTCGGGCGACGTAGGGCAGGGCCGTGTCCGGGTACACGTACAGCTTGCCGCCCGCCTCCGTGACATGGGCTTCGGCGGGACCGCCGTCCGGGCCGGTGACCTCGACCGTCCCGCCGGCCGGACCGGTTCCGGCGGACTGCCGGGTGGTGACGACGTCACCGGTGATCAACGTCGTCGTGTGCGTGCCCGGCGGTAGGCGACGGGCGGTCTGCCCGCCCGCTGCGGCGGGCGGGGGGACCGACGCTTCGGCGGGCGCGGCGAGCGGAACCGACAGGGCGAGGACAGTGGCCCCCACCAGGGTCGGTGCCCACCGATGTGTGAACCGTTTCTTCAAGGTGACTCCTGCGGAGAGGAGGAGCCGGTGACATGTGCCGCCGGACGGCCTGAATACCTGCGTGGCCGTTGCACGTGTCCTATCACGGTCGCAACGCACATTTTTTCACCTGGTGAGGGACTCATGTGACTGGCACTCATGTGGGCTTCTTCGGTGGCCCCCGGGTGCCGCGCCTCGGCTCGCGGGACACGCGGCCGTCCCGCGGCCAGGACCACCGGTTCGGCCTCTGGTCCCCGCCGGTGGGCCGCCCTATCGTGGGAGCGTCCTATCTATTGATGTGGGTCTGAACGGGTCATTCGTAAGATCGGTGAGGCCCAGGGGCCCGGGGTATGGCTGTCATGGGTGAGCCGCTGGATGGCTTGAAGGACATGGCCGCCCGGGGCCCCGCGACGACTCGACCGCCAATTGGGAGACGCGGCTCGATCGCTGCATAGGACAACGTCAGCGAGGTCGTCTGCTGGGTTGACGTGGCGACGAGCTGGCGGAGGTGACCGTGCCGGAGATCTGGGCCGGAGTGGACATCGGCAAGACGCACCACCATGCGATGGCGATCAACGGGGACGGCGAACGGTTGCTGTCCCGCCGCGTACTGAATGACGAGTCCGAGCTGCTGGAGCTGACCGGTGATGTCCTTGCGATATCCACCGACGTGCTGTGGGCGGTCGACCTCAATCACGGCGGCGACGCCCTGCTCATCGGACTGCTGCTCTCGCATGGCCAGCCCATGACCTACCTCACCGGTCTTGCCGTGCACCGGGCCTCGGCGTCTTACCGCGGTGAGGGAAAGACGGACGAGCGCGATGCCTTCGTCATCGCTGACCAGGCTCGCGTCCGCCGCGATTTGGGGGTGCTGCGGCCAGGGGACGAGTTGGCTGTCGATCTGCGCACGCTGACCACCCGGCGCCTGGACGTCGTCTTCGACCACACCCGGCAGATCAACCGACTCAGGGCTCAACTCCTGGAAATTTTTCCGGCGTTGGAACGTTCGGTGGACCTCATGCAGAAGGGGCACGTCACGCTGCTGACAGGCTACCAGACTCCGGCCGCGATCCGCCGCGCGGGCGCCAGGCGGATCGTGATGTGGCTGAAGAGCCGCAAGGTCCGCGGAGCCGCCACCGTCGCCAAGATGGCCGTGGAAGCTGCCCAGGCTCAGATGACCGCGCTGCCCGGCGAGACGCTGGTCGCCGCCATGGTGGCCCGCCTCTCGAAGGGGGTGATGGCCCTCGACGAGGAGATCGCCGAACTCGATGCCCTCATCGAGGCCCGGTTCCGCGAGCATCCGCACGCCGAGGTGATCCTCAGCCTGCCCGGCATGGGCCCCAGACTCGGGGCCGAGTTCATCGCCACCACCGGCGGAGACATGGACGCCTTCGGCAGCGCCGACCGCCTGGCCGGGTTCGCCGGCCTGGCTCCGCAGCCTCGCGACTCCGGCCGCGTCAGCGGCAACCTGCGCAGACCCCGCCGCTACCACCGCGGGCTGCTGCGGGCCATGTACCTCTCGGCGATGGCCAGCCTGCCGGCGTGCCCGGTTTCCAAGGCGTACTACCGGCGCAAGCGGAGCGAGGGGAAGGGACACAAGCAGGCCCTGCTCGCTCTGGCCCGCCGACGCCTCAACGTCCTGTGGCCGGCGATCCGTGACGGAGCGTGCTACCGTGCTTCACCTCCCGTCACGGCTGCGGCTTCACAACACGATTGGGATGTCCTTCCGGGGAAGCCCGGCCCGCGCCATGTCTGGAGACCGTATGCTCACGCACCTGGCCGCCGGTCTCGGCGCGGCCGTCCTCGTCACCGGCACCCTCACCGGCGCGCCCGCCGCTCAGGCCCAGCCGGCGGTCGCCTACCACTTCCACGTCCCCAACGGAAACACGTGGACGGATAGCACCGTGACTTTCTACAACAGGTCGGTCCTGGTGGAGGGCGTGCAGAAGTCGGTTGCTTCGACGGTCGAGGGCTGCCGGAACACCCTGGGCTACACTCTCGACAGCCACGGCGACCTGCTGACGATGAACGCCTCGCACCCGATGGACGAGGCCTGCTCGACCTCGAAGTCCTTCGACTTCGTCGTGCCCGCGGACGTCGAGGGCGGTGCCGCCTTCGTGCGTGTCTGCCTCGCCGACGGCTACTACACGGCCATCAGCTGCAACGGCTACGGCGGTTGAGCCCCTCCGACGCCCTGGAGACCCCATGCGCACCGGCACCTGGCCCGGCCTCGCCGCGCTCACGGCGGCCGCCCTGCTGACCGCACCCGGCGCCGAGGCGCGCGCCGCCGCCCACGACTTCCACGTGGCCAACGGCAACACCTGGACGGACGGCACCATCACCTGGTACGCCCGCTAGGTCGTGGTGAAGGGGGTACACAAGTCGGTCAGCGACGCGTCCTACGAGACCTGCCGGAGCACGATCGGCCACACCCTCGACAGCGCCGGGCACGAACTGTCGCACAACGAGCCGCTGTCCCAGGAAACGGCCTGCGGGAACACCCACACATTCCAGATCCAGGTGGACGCGGACGCCCCCGGCGGAGCGGCCTTCGTGCGCGTCTGCCTGACCGACGGCACGCTCAAGGTCCTCACCTGCAACCGCTACGGCGGCTGATGCGGGTCCGGCCGGCCGGGCACGTGAGCGCCTGACCGGCCAGCGGGGTGTCAGCTGCGCGGGCTCGCCTCGATGACGAGCTTCGAGTCCGTCCCGGCGTGACCGGTCGTGCCCTGTGCGAAGAACTTCCAGCCGCCGCCCGTGGGGTCCACGTTGAGGCCGCCCACGTAGAACGTGTCATTGCTGGTGTTGTATCTGCCGATCACACTGATGCTGGTCTGTCTGCCACCGCCGTAGTTCACGATGCCGAAGGTCTGGCAGCTCCCCTGGGCGACGGTGGAGGTGGCCGTCCCCTGGAGATCCTGCTGCGCGGTGTTGAACACCAGGTAGGCCGCGTAGTTGCCCTGTGCGCAGAGCTGGACGCGGCCGGCGCCGATCGAGGCGGTCGCCGCCTGCGCCGAACCGCTCGACAGCAGAGTGCCGGCGGCCAGGGCCGCCCCGACGACAGTGGTGACGGCGCGCAGAGAAACGGACTTGCCGGACAAGGCAACACCCCTCGTGGTGTGGAAATCTGACGGACGCACACATGCTATAGAACGCATGTTCTGAACGGCAAGATCTTCTGGCATATGTGTGACTGCCCGCGCACTGTCACCGGCCCGTCAGAGGCGCAGGCTGACCGGTTGTGCGTTGTATCCCTCCACGCGCAGCGCCGCCTGGTTCGAGGGCAGCGCCGCGGCAGGCCAGGACAGGGTGACCGTCCGCGCCTCGCCGGGCAGCAGCCACAGGTAGTTGTCGCCGTAGAGCGTGGGCAGCACCCGCTCGCCCCCGTGGGCGTCCAGCAGCGAGAGGCGGACCATCGCGGCGACGGCGCTGCCCTGGTTGCGAACGGTGGCCGTCGCCTCGCGCCGGACGCCGTGGCGGGAGACGTGGGAGATGGACACGGCCAGCCTGACCTGCTTCAGCTGGTTGAGCCCACGCATCGCCCCCGGTGTGCGGTAGCGCCAGTAGGTGTTGCGGGACAGTGTCTCTCCCCCGGCGCTCCGCAGGCTCAGGCGCAGCAGGTGCAGGTCGGGCAGATCGTCGCTGAGGACGGCGGTCAGGGCCCGCGTGGTGGCGGCGGCCGGAACGTCGACCCGGGCGCTGCGGACGGGCCCGCTGCGGCGGCCGTCCAGGGTGTACGTCTCGGCGGTGACCGCGGCCCCGTGCAGCGCGGCCCGGGTGTGTGTTGACGGCGATCACCTCGCCCTCCACCGGGTCCGCCTGGACGTGCAGCGGCTCGCAGGCGGTGCGGGCCCCGTAGTAGGCGCCGTTGACGTCGAAGTCGTAGTCGTAGGTCTGCCAGACGGTGCTGTGCCAGGCCGGGTGGGACATCCAGAGCATCAGGCCGCTGGCATCCTCCCACAGGTGGGCGTTCCAGGCCTCGAACATGGCGCGGAAGTTCTCGTAGTTGACGAACTGCGCCTTGGCCGTGAAGTCGTCCAGGTCGCGGGCGGTGCCCAGACGTGTCTCGATGGTCGCCTTGTAGTTCTGCGGTGCCTGGTTCCCGTGTTCGCTCCAGTCGTGGTAGGATCAGAAGCCGCGGATGGGCCACTCGGACTCGTCGCCGGTCATCCGGCGAGTGTTGGCGGCGGTAGAGACGACGGGCATGCCGATCTCAGTGTGGAAGCCGAAGTTCTTGCTGCCGTAGGTGGCCGAGTCGAAGTACCGAGCGGGTTCCACCCAGCCGTAAGGGCCGCCGGCGGAGTTGTTCTGGTAGAGGATGCCGGGCGCCCCCTTCTCGACGGCCTCGCGCATGCCCTGGTCGATGACGGCGGGCGGGATGCCCTCGTTGGCGCCGCACCAGACGGCGACGCTCGGGTGGATGCGGTAGCGCAGAACGGTGTCGCGGGCGATGGCGTTGTAGGCGTCGTGGTCCGGCGGGTCCATGCTCCAGGCGTTGGGGAAGTCGTTCCACACCAGGATGCCGTGCGCGTCGCAGGCGGCGTAGAACTCCTCGCGGTTGCTGCTGCCGACCCAGTTGCGGATCATCGTGAAGTTCATGTCGCGGTGCATGCGTACCGCCGTGTCCATGCGGTCGGCGGGCATGCGGCGCAGCAAGCCCCAGTTGCCGCCGCGCACCAGCACCCGCACACCGTTGACGCTGAGCTTCAGCGGGTCGGGTGTGTTGGAGACGGTCGTGACGTCGCTCCAGGCGTTCCCGTCGTCGGACACCTTGATCGCGTACGTCTTCGGGTACGCCTGCTCCCACAGGACCGCGACCCGGTCGAAGCGACGGGCCGAGCCCAGGTCGACCTGGATCCACTGGTGGTCCTCGTAGGCGGAAGACCAGCGGGTGCCGGGGTTGCCGTCGGTGGCGTGCGCGGCCGAGTGTCCTTCGCCGTCGTCGCTGGAGGCGGTCGCCGTGCGGTGCAGGGCGAGGTCGGTGCCGGGCGCGGTGCTGTCGACGACGGCCAGCGACCACAGCGAGTTGCCCCAACTGGTGTTGCGCAAACCGCAGTCGATACGCACGTACCGGGCGGTGCGCGGGGCGAAGTCGGTAACGCGCAGGCTGGCGTCGCCGCTGTTGAAGGGCAGTGGCACGGCCGTGTTGTCGACGGTCTTCGCGTCCGTCCAGCCGGTGCCGTCCGCCGAAACCTGCACCACGTACGTCAACGCGTACGCCTGCTCCCAGACCAGGTCGACCCGGTCGAAGTCCAGCACCGAGCCGAGGTCGACCCGCAGCCACTGATCGTCCTGCCACTCGGAGGCCCAGCGGGTGCCCGCGTCGCCGTCGGTGACGTTGCCGGGGCCGTGGTCGTCCTGGTCCTGGCTGGAGGCGGCGGCGGGAGCGTGCAGGGCGAGGTCGGTGCCGGGCCGGGCGGAGTCAAGGACCGAGAGGGCCCACAGGGAGCTGCCCCAGCCGGTCGCCCGGGTCAGACAGCGGATCCGTACGTACCGGGCGTGCTGCGCGCCGAGGTCGACGGACTGGGTGTACGCGTCGGCGGACGGGGTGAAGGGCAGCGGGGTGTCGAAGGCGTAGCCGAACTGGCGGATGCCGAAGCGGGTGGTGCGCCGGTCGCTCACCGTGCCGCCGGTCTCGGCGGTGAGGGTCAGCTCGTGCAGGACGGGCTCGCCGAGGCCGTTGGGCCACCACAGGTCCGGGTTCTTGATCCGCAGCCGGGCGTAGACGTCCGGGGTGAAGACGACGTCCAGGCTCGTGCCCGCCTGGACGGTGACCGTGCGGGAGACTCGTATGCCGTCGAAGGCAGCGGTGACGGTGGTGCGGTGCTCGGTGGTGTCGGCGTTGCGGACCGGTACGGTGACGGTCAGTTCGGCGGCCGACAGGTCGGGCAGATGCGGCAGCACGGTGTCACGCGCGGGTCGCCGATGACGACGTGCCCGGTGGAGCGCAGCCGGACGTGGTTCCACAGGCCGGCCCCGCGGTCGCGGACCGCCGGCATCCAGTCCCAGCCCGCAGAGGCCAGGTACGTGGGCGAGTTGCGGTTCATCTGGTCTGCGCCCGCGTCCACCCACACCGAGCCGTCGGGGCCCTTGTCGCCGGGGCTGCCGGACACCGGCATGGGGGTGACCCGCACGGCGAGCGCGTTGCGGCCGTTGTCCGCCAGCAGCCGGGTGACGTCGAGGGCGGCGGGCGAAGGGGAAGGTGACGGTGCCGGCCTGCCGCCCGTTGAGCCAGATGTCCGCCTGGTGGTTGACGCCGTCGAACTCCAGCCAGGTGTGGCGTCCGGCGCCGGTGCGCAGACCGCGCGGCAGGTCGAAGTCGCGCTTGTACCACCAGGAGTGGCGCGACAGGGCCTCCGGGACGTGCAGGTTGTTGAGCCCGGCGACCGGGTCGGGGAGCTTGCCCTGTTCGACGAGGGAGCCGAGGACTGCCGGGCACGGTCGCGGGCAGCCAGCGGCTGGTGTCGACGCCGGTGGTGGACAGATGGGCGCCGTCGCCGCCGGCCCGGTCGTCCAGGGTGAGGGTCCAGCCGGACCCCAGGGGCACGGTGCCGTCGGCGGCGACGGCGAGCGCCGGTGCGGGGGTGCGGTGGGTGCCCCAGTCGGTCCAGCCGGTGACCGTCGGGCGGTGGCCCCTGACGGTGCCGTACACCTCGAAGCCGTTGACGCCGAGCGCGAGGGGGCTGGAGCGCCGCCGGGCGGCCATCCGCACCCAGCGGGCCTCCGCGGGCCGCGGCAGCTGGATGTCGACCCGGCCGCCGGTGCCCGCGGTGGTCCGGTACACGCTCGTCCAGGAACGGTGATCCTTCGAGGTCTCGACGACGAACTCGGTCGCGTAGCTCGACTGGATCTCCTTGCCGGTGGTGCCCTGGTGCGGGTTGCCGCTGCTCGGCGGGGTGAACACCGGGTCGCTCGCGTCGGCCTCGAAGGTGAGGCGGATCCAGTCGACCCGGCACTCCGCCTGGAGGTCCACCGAGATCCACTGCGGGTCCTCGCCCGCCCCGGCACGCCATCCGGTGCCGCGAACGCCCCGGTCGCCGATGCCGTCCACCGCGAACTCGGCCGGCGTGGGCGCGTACGCCTGAGGGGACCTCGACCGGGCGGTACGCGGCGAGTTCGCCGGAGGCGGCGGGTCCGGTGGCCGCGGGGCCGGAGGCGGGCCGGTCCTCGGCGGGCTCGGCGGCCCCGCGGCGGCCGGGAACACCGTGCCGAGGCTGAACCCGGCCAGCAGCGTGTAGCCGGTGGCCACGACGGTGCGCCGGGAGGGGCGGTGCGATGGACTCGCCTGGTCGGCCATGTGAGTCGTCCAATCACAGGGTGGGCGGGTGGCACGAGCCGAACTGGTGCGGTGTGGCTCCGGGATCTGACAACGTTGCCATAACTGGTGGCCATAGGCTGTGACGAGGCGCGGCATCTGTCAAGGTCTGGGGAAGGGCGGGCAGTTCACCGCACGCCGAGCCGGTTGCCTTCATTGCGGGAGCGCACGCGGATGGATCCGCGCACGGACGGCGTCGGACCTGCAAGACACATATGTGTGACGTTCCCGGAAGCACCGGCTTCACTACTGCGACGGAAGGCTCCCGGCCGAAGCGGCACCGCGGGCCGGTCCCCGCAGGACCGGCCGCAGGGACCCGAGGGACCGGGCCGCCGAAGTCCCGGCGGCCTCAAGCGCGGCAGGGGAGCTTTCCGGGCACGGCTCTGGGCGCGGGACCCACGCCGGCGCCGACATCCCGAGCACCGCCGCCCACACCTGCTCGGCCAGCCACCGCTCCGCCTCCTCCCAGGACCAGCCCTGGTCGGACACGCACAGGCGCCAGGAGTGGTGACCGAGGTAGAACCACAGGATGTCGGTCGCCCGCTCCGCCGTCAGCCCTGGCCTCAGGGCGGTCAGGTCGGAGAGCCGGGTGGCCACCACGCCCAGCGACTCCCGGTAGTACTGGTCGGAGCGGTCTAGTGGCTCGTCACGCAGCCTTGGCCGGGTAATCCGTCCATGAGCGGATCGGTGAGTCGGGCGCGAATTTCGTCTTCGGTTCCGCGCGGGTGTTGCGCCAGCGGACGTAGGCGGCGATGGCGGCGTTCTGTTCGTCGTGGCTGCGGTGGTCGGTGCCGTTGAGTGCGAAGTAGCGCAAGGCCGCGAACTCGGCCTCGATCCAGTTCAGCCAGGAGCCGTAGGTCGGCAGGAAGACCAGCTCGATGTCGTTGCCGGCCGCCCAGGCGCGGACCTTGGCGTGCTTGTGCGGGGAGAAGTTGTCCAGCACCACATACAGCTTCTGCCCGGGCCAGCGGGCCCGCAGGACCTTGAGGAGGTCGAGGAACTCGCTCCACCGCTTGCGCGGGCGAATGCGGTAGTACAGCTTGCCGGTGGCCAGGTCGAGGGCTGCGAGCATCTGCCTGACGCCGCCGTAGCGGTTGTAGGTGGCCCGCAGCCTGCGCGGACGCCTCACCGGGCCCCAGGCCTTGCCCTTGCGGGGCATCAGGTTCAGCGGCCCGAACTCATCGACGCATATCACCCGTCCGTCGGCGGGCGGGGTGTCGTACAGCGCCAGGACGCGGTGCATCTCGGCGATGAACTCCGGGTCGGTGGACGCCTTCCACGTGGTGGTGGTCTTCCAGGAGGTCTTGCCGGCGTGCAGGATCCGGCGCAGGGTCTCCCGGCTGATGGCCGCGGTCACCTTCTGCTCGACGAGGTGGTCGGCGAGCTTGCTCAGGCTCCAGGTGGAGAACGCGGTGATCTTCCAGTCGGCGGGGGACGTCCGGGCGATCAGGCAGATGTGTTCGCGCACCTGGTCACTGATCGTCTTGGGGCGTCCCCCGCTCCATTTTGGGTCCAGCGCGTCCAGCCCCTGCTCATTGAAGGCGTGGATGACATCGCGGACGTAGTCCTCACTGACCTGCATCAGCACGGTGATGTCCTTGACCGTCTGGCCCTGGGCGGACATCAGCACCACGATCGCCCGGCGGAGCTTCACCGGATCCTTCGCGGTCCGGCTGATCCGCTGCAGCTTCCGGCCCTCCTCCATGCTCACCGGCCGGACGAACATACTCGGTCGACGCCCCACGACCACCTCCAAGATCCGATCTTGGAGACAGTCTGCTGGCCGATGGGCAGCAGGTCGATTACCCGGCCAAGGCTGCGTGACGAGCCACTAGTGTCCCGAGTCTTAGGAAAGCCGTAGAAGTATGCTGGGCTCATGGCGCGCATGGGTCGGCCGACGGTCGAAGTGGTTCTGACGGATGACGA
>NZ_JBHJUW010000090.1:0-35150 GCF_042268205.1 Streptomyces sp. NPDC056160 | reverse complement strand
CCCCTCGCCCATGCGTGCGGTGTCACCGCGGCCGCATCACTCCGACTTGATGGCCTGGAGCATGTTCAGGCGGGCCGCGCGGCGGGCCGGCCACAGGGCGGCCAGGACACCGACGGCCGCCGCCAGCACCAGGAAGACCGCCATCCGGCCCCAGGGCAGGATCAGTTCGTACGTCGGCATCTTGGCGCCGATCAGCTGACCGACCGCCCAGCCGAAGAACACGCCGAGGCCGATCCCGAGGACCCCGCCGAACAGGGCGATCACCAGGGACTCCAGGCGGACCATCCGCTTGATGCCCTTGCGGTCCAGGCCGATCGCGCGGAGCATCCCGATCTCCTGCGAACGCTCGAAGACCGACATCGCCAGGGTGTTGATGACCCCGAGGACCGCCACGATCACCGCCATGGCGAGCAGGCCGTAGAGCATGTTCAGCATCAGCGTGAACTCCTTCGCGATGCCGTCGGAGATGTCCTTCTTGCTCTGGACCTGGATCGCCGGGTTGGAGCCGAGCGCCTCGACCAGCTTGTCCTTGGCGGCCTCGGAGGCGCCGTGGGCCGTCTTGACCATGACCTGCATGTCGGTCGCGTCGCTCTGGTGCGGGGCGAGGGTGGCGTTGTCGAGCATGATCCCGCGCATCATCTCGTTGCCCTCGTAGACCCCGGCGACCGTGAGCTTCTGCCGGCGGCCGTCCTCGTAGTGGACGGTGAAGCCCGACCCCGCCGTCCAGTGGTGGTTCTTCGCGGTCTTGTCGTCGACCACGACCCGGGTGCCGCCGACCGTGAAGGAACCGTCCTGCACCTTCAGGTCGGTCAGCTTGCCGATGGCCGCGCCGTCGACGCCGGTCAGGTACTCGGTCTCGCCGCCGATGCGGGAGGGCGCGTTGCGCAGCGGGCTGGTCGCGGTGACGCCCTCGGCGCCGCTCAGCTTCTTGTCGACGTCCGGGGAGAGGTCGTGACCGTTGGCCATCGACACCACGTAGTCGGCGCGGATCGCGGACGACGCCATCTTGTCGATCGCCTGCTGGAGGCTGCCCGCCATCACCGTCATCCCGGTGATCAGGGTCAGCCCGATCATCAGCGCGGAGGCGGTGGCCGCCGTACGGCGCGGGTTGCGCACCGAGTTCTGCCGGGCCAGCTTGCCGGAGACGCCGAACAGGCGCAGCACCGGGGCCGCGGCGGCGATCAGCGGGCGCGACAGCAGCGGGGTCAGGATGAACACGCCGATGATCAGCAGCACCGCGCCGAGTCCCATCGGGGCCTGGGCGGAGTCGGAGTCCATCGTGGTCGCCGCGAGCACCACCGCGATGCCGGCCGCCGAGAACAGGGCGCCCAGGGTGTTGCGCAGCACCAGGGACTTGGTGGTGGCCTGGGCGTGCAGGCTGCTCATCGCCGCGACCGGCGGGATCTTCGCGGCGCGGCGGCCGGGCAGCCACGCGGCCAGCATGGTCACGAGGACGCCGACGGCGAGCGCGGCGACGATCGTGCCGGGCGTGATGACCAGCGGCCCGTCGGGCACGGTCGCCCCGAACGACCCCAGCAGCGACCTGAGCCCGGCACCGATGCCGATACCGGCCAGCAGACCCGTCACGGCGGCGACCGCGCCCACCACGAAGGCCTCGATCAGCACGGACCGGGTGACCTGGCGGCGGGAGGCGCCCACCGCGCGCATCAGCGCCAGCTCCTTGGTGCGCTGGGCGACCAGCATGGTGAACGTGTTGGCGATGATGAACGTGCCGACGAAGAGCGCGATGCCCGCGAAGACCAGCAGGCCCTGCTTCATGCTGCTCATCGACGAGGAGATCGCCTTCGCCTGGTCGTCGGCGAGCTTCTGCGCGGTGGTGGTCTCCGTCTTGCCCTTGGGCAGCGCCGCGTCCAGCTGCGCCTTCAGGGCCGCCTGACCGACGCCCGGCTTCGCCTTCACGTCGATCTCGTCGTACGTGCCCGGCTTGCCGAACAGCTTCTGGGCGGTGGCCGTGTCGAACAGGGCGAGGCTGCCGCCTGCTGTGACGTTGCCGTCGTCGGTGGTGAAGATGCCGCTGACGGTGGGGGTGAGGACCGGGCCGTCCACGGAGACGCGCACCTTGTCGCCGACCCGGTAACCGGCCCGGCGGGCGGTCTCGGAGTCGATGAGCACCTGGTCCTCGCCGTGCGGGGCGGTGCCGGAGGCCAGCGGGTAGCGGGGGTCCTTCGCGCCCGAGTAGTTGCCGCCCTCGGACTGGAAGCCGCTGCCGATCAGCTTGCCGTCCTTGTCGGCGATCGCGGTGAAGCCCTTGACCACGCCGAGCGCCGAGGCCGCGCCCGGCACCCGGGCGCTGCGCTCCAGCAGCGACTGGGTCAGGTCGGGGGCGCTGCCGACCCGGTCGCCCTCGCTGTCCTGGTACTTGGCCTCGACGGCCACGTCGACGTGGCCGAAGCCCTTGGCGGAACTGTTCTGGTAGGCGTCGGAGATGGTGTTGGTGAAGACCAGGGTCCCCGACACGAAGGCGACGCCGAGCATCACGGCGAGCACGGTCATGAGGAGCCGGGCCTTGTGCGCGAGAACGTTGCGCAAGGCGGTGCGGAACATGGGTTGTCTCAGTCCAGGTGTACGAGGTGGGGGGCGAGGCGGGGGCGGCCGGCGCGGCCTGCGGTGCCGGGCCGGCGGTCCGGCCCGGCGGTCCGGCCGGTGCGGCCCGTGGCTGCCGGGCCGGTGGTTCAGCTGGTGCGGCCCTTGGCGTCGAACTGCTTCATGCGGTCCAGGACGGCGTCCGCCGTCGGCCCGTACAACTGGTCCACGATCCGGCCGTCCGCGAGGAACACCACGCGGTCCGCGTACGCCGCCGCCACCGGGTCGTGGGTGACCATCACCACGGTCTGGCCCAGCTCGCGCACGGAGTTGCGCAGGAAGCCCAGCACCTCGGCGCCCGAGCGCGAGTCGAGGTTCCCGGTGGGCTCGTCGCCGAAGATGATGTCCGGCTTGGACGCCAGGGCCCGCGCGACGGCGACGCGCTGCTGCTGGCCGCCGGAGAGCTGCGAGGGCCGGTGGCCCAGGCGCCCGGACAGGCCCACCATGTCGATGACCCTGTCCAGCCACTGCTTGTCCGGCTTGCGGCCCGCGATGTCCATGGGCAGCGTGATGTTCTCCAGCCCCGTCAGCGTCGGCAGCAGGTTGAACGCCTGGAAGATGAACCCGATCTTGTCCCGGCGCAACTTGGTGAGCTGCTTGTCCTTCAGGGAGCCCAGCTCCGTGTCGCCGATGCGCACCGAACCGGAGGAGAAGGTGTCCAGGCCCGCCACGCAGTGCATCAGCGTGGACTTGCCGGACCCGGAGGGGCCCATGATCGCGGTGAACTCGGCCTGCGCGAAGTCGACGGAGACCCGGTCGAGGGCGACCACCTGGGTCTCGCCCTGTCCGTAGATCTTCGACAGATCCGTGGCGCGCGCGGCCACGGCGGTGGCGCGTCCGGCGATGGAAGAGGTGGTCACGGGTGGGTGCTCCTGTCGGGACGAGGACGGGTCTCGGTGCGCGGTGCTCGGTGTCCGCGGTACCCGGTTTTCCGGGACGTCTTCCATCGTTCCCGGCGATCCGGTGCGTGGAGTCAGCCGCTGTTCCGGTTCCGGGGGGCGACTCGGGTCGGACCGTGGGCGTCCGTGTCATACCTGGGGATGAGACCGGTCCCTGAGGGCGGCGCGGCCGTCTGCGCCCCGAAGCGGGAGGTCAGGAACAGGTGGAGCGTCCTTGTTCGGACGGTGAAATTCCGTCATTTCGCGTACACGGCCGCCTGCCGACCGCAAGGCTGTTGGCAAGTGCCGATGGCCTCTACCGAGTGCTGATGCACCCTCAGACGTCAATAAAATAAGACAACATCGGTCCGCCTGCCCGGTGCCCGAAGGGTGCCTCCCGATAGGCTCGGAATCTCAGCGCGGAGCCCATGGCCTGCCCGGATGGTGGAATGCAGACACGGCGAGCTTAAACCTCGCTGCCCCTCGCGGGCGTACCGGTTCAAGTCCGGTTCCGGGCACAACCGCCTCAACGGCGCCTTTCCTCCGGCCTTATCCGGAAGGCGCCGTTTTTCCTCCTGTCTCCGCCGCCTTCCACGCGGACGAATTCACGGACCCCGGAAGGAACGCCCCGATGCGCACCGCGGCCGGCATCGTCGGAGCGGGTCCGGCCGGCCTGCTTCTCGCCCGGCTGCTCCGTCGCGCGGGCATCGACTCGGTCGTCCTGGAGAGCCCGCCGGCACCGACGCCGCCACCTGGCCGGACGAGGAGATCTGGGACGAGCCGGAGCGCCGGCCGGAGACCGACGACGACTGGCGCCTCGACCGCGGGCCGATCACAGGGAAGTCGGTGACCCCCGTGCGGTCCCACGTCCACGAGCCCATGCGCCACGGCCGGCTCTTCCTCGCCGGGGACGCCGCCCGCATCGTCCCGCCGACCGGGGCCAAGGGACCGAACCTCGCCGTCGGCGACGTCGTCACCTTCGCGCGGGCGCTGGCGCACCGCGGGCGGACCGGCTCCGACGAACTGCTGGACGCCTACTCGGCGACCTGCCTGCGGCGCGTCTGGCAGGCGGAGCGGTTCAGCCACGACATGACGACGATGCTGCACCGGGCGCCGGATGCCACCGGCTTCGAGGAGCGCCTGCAACCGGCCCGGCTGGAGCGGATCGCGTCCTGCCGGGCCGCCGGGGCGGACCTCGCCGAGCCCTGCACCGGCTTCCCGCTCGGGCGGCCCCGGCCGGTGCCGGACCCCGGTGGATCTCCGTCCGATTCCGGCCGTGTCCCGGATCGGTCATGAATGGCCCCGGCCGTCGCCGGGAATCACCCGCCCGCGTAGCGTGTTCCGCAGCAGGATGAGGGAAAGATCCTTCCCAGGTAGTAGGGTCGATCCTTTGCCGTTCCATTACTCTTGAGCCAAGGCCGCGACGTGCGGCCGTGGAGGAGTGAGATGAGGAGCAGAAACCCGGTCTTCTCGCGACGGGGGTTCAGCCGCGACAACGGCTACGCGGGCTTCAACACCGCGCCGCAGGCCGGGGGCCCCGCAGTCGGCACGCAGGGCAATCCGTACGCCCAGCAGAGCGGCAACCCCTACGCGCAGAACCCTTACGCTCAGAACCCCTACGCGCAGCAGGACGTGCAGTACGGCACGCCCCCGCAGGCGCCGGCCACCGCCGGCCGGATGACGATGGACGACGTCGTCACCCGTACGGCGTCCACCCTCGGCGTGCTGGTCGTCACGGCCGCGCTCGCCTGGGCGCTGCTGCCGGTCGACGACGCCCACATCAGCCGTTCCTACGGCCTCGGGATCGGCGCCGCGCTGATCGCGATGGTGCTGGGCTTCGTGCAGTCCTTCAAGCGCAAGGCCTCGCCCGCGCTGATCCTGGCCTACGCGGCGTTCGAGGGTGTCTTCCTCGGCGTGCTCTCCAGCGTGGTCGACAACCGCATCGCGAGCGGTGCCGCGATGCAGGCCGTGATCGGCACGATGGCGGTCTTCGCCGCCGTCCTGGTCGCGTACAAGGCGGGCTGGATCCGCGTCAACCGCCGGTTCTACGGCTTCGTGATGGCCGCCGCGCTCGGCTTCGTGCTGCTGATGGTGGTCAACACACTGTTCGCCGTGTTCGGCGGCGGCGACGGCCTCGGCTTCCGCAGCGGCGGCCTCGGCATCGTCTTCGGCATCATCGGCGTGCTGCTCGGCGCCTGCTTCCTCGCCCTCGACTTCAAGCAGGTCGAGGACGGTGTCGCCTACGGCGCCCCGCGCGAGGAGGCCTGGCTCGCGGCCTTCGGCCTCACGCTGACGCTGGTGTGGATCTACATGGAGTTCCTGCGGCTCATCGCGATCCTCAACAGCAACGACTAGCGCCTCGCCCGCGCCGCAGCGGGCACGGCACGCGCGAGGGCCCCGGCTTCGGCCGGGGCCCTCGCGCACGTACGGGGTCACCGCGGGGACGGGACACGCGTACGTGTTCACCCTGATGCGCGCCAGCACTAGAGCAGTTTGCGCGCCGCCCTCCTCAGGTCGTACTCGTGGATGATCGCCTTCGCGTGGCCGTAGGCGAGGTCGTGCTCCTGACGGAGCCAGCTGAGCCGTTCCTCGAAGCAGAGGGCGGGGCCTTCTTCGACGGTGCGCAGCCAGTCGGACAGCTCACGACCGGTGCACTGGGGGATGCGGGCGAGCAGGTTGCGGTGGGTCTCTTCGGAGAAGACTTGGGACATCGGCGCCTCCGGACGCTATCGAAGCCGGTCCTTCACGTCACCGTGCCTGAGCGTGCGCGCGTTGGCAACAGTCCGGGTGCGGCGCGTAGTCTCGCGGCGTGGTGGACACGACATCTCTGACCCGGGCAGTGGATCACTTCGCCGACCGTCTGAGGGCGGCGCCGCAGAGCCGGCTGCAGCGGGCGGGCGCCGCCGAGGCGCTGGGACTGGCCAGGGAGTTCGCCCGGCGGGCGCAACTGCTGGAGGACCCCGGGGCCGAGCCGCGCCAGATGCCCGACGCCGGGATGTTCGCGGCGGCGGACCAGGTGACCGTCGCCGGACACGATCTGGCGCTCGTCCTCACGAGCGAGGCCGAGGTCGAGGAGGCGGTGCGCCTGGTGGAGGAGGCGCAGAAACGCGCGGGCGTGTGAACACCCGCGCGAGGCCGGCGGCGCGGCCGGCGGCAGGCCGGCCGGTCACAGCGAGGCGATGACCCGGTCCGCCAGGATGTACACGTTCTCCTCGCCGCAGGCGAAGGTCAGGGTGTAGGCGCCGGACACGCCCGAGCCGCCGAGCAGGACCGGGGACTCGCCCGCCCGCAGGGCCGCGGCCAGCCGCTCCGCGGTCTCGCGGTGGCCCGGGGTCATGCACAGCGTCGTACCGTCGGCGAAGACGTAGACGTCGAGGGTGCCCAGCGGGCCCGGGCGGACGTCGGCCAGCTCCACCCGGGAGTCGGCCAGCTCCTCCAGCGTGGCGACGGTGCGCTCGTGGTCGCCGACGACCGGGGACGGGTGCGGGGTGAAGTCCGGGTGCGAGGGGTGGCGGCGGCGGGCCGCGGCCAGCTCCGGGGAGTCGCCCGTGACGCCCGCCGCGGCGTCCTTGCCGGACAGGCCGGAGAACTCGTCGGCCTCCCCGCCGGACTCGGTCACCGGCTCCAGGAACTCCAGGCCGGCCAGATCGGCCTGGCGCGGCAGGAACAGCTCACTGTCGGGCAGCCCGAGCAGGGACGGGGTGTCGGCGGCGTCGCGGGCCTCCTGGGCGGCCCAGAAGGCGCGTGCCTCGGCCAGTTCCCGCTCCCGCTCCTCCGCGAGCGCCTGGACCACGGCGCCGCGTATCTGCTCGGTGTCCGTTCGGCTGCGGGCCGCGGGCAGGAGGGCGCGCGCGGTGGCGGCGTGGTTCTCCGCGAGCTGGTTCTGCAGTGCGGTCACCTGGCGGCGCAGGGCGAACAGGGTGCGCAGGACGGCGACGCCCACGGCGCCGGTGGCGGCCGTGGTGAGCAGCAGGGCGATGGGCATGGCGCTCACTGACGTACTCCCGGGTTCATGGTCGACCCCCGACTTCCTACATCAGCTTGAAGGGCGGACTATCTAGCTGTCAGTGCGTAACGTCACGAAACGGACAGGAATGTGGCGCGCGGGACGCTTGAGCCGCCTGAGGGGCCATCGCTGACCTGCGGAGATCTCCTCCCCGAGGGAGATAGGTCACACTCTGGGGGAGATTGGATCACAGAACGGCCCGGATTCCGGGAGTTTTCCGGATTCCGGGCCGTTTGCTCACGGTCGGTGCTATGGCAGCCACTGACGGTGCATCAAGGGGCGTTGCGGGAGGGGCGTGAGGGTCAGCTGAGGCGTTCGACGACCATCGCCATGCCCTGGCCGCCGCCGACGCACATCGTCTCCAGGCCGAACTGCTTGTCGTGGAACTGCAGCGAGTTGATCAGCGTGCCGGTGATGCGGGCGCCGGTCATGCCGAAGGGGTGGCCGACCGCGATGGCGCCGCCGTTGACGTTGAGCTTGTCGAGGTCGATGCCGAGGTCGCGGTAGGAGGGGATCACCTGGGCGGCGAACGCCTCGTTGATCTCGACCAGGTCGATGTCGTCGATGGTCAGGCCGGCCCGCTTCAGCGCCTGCTTGCTGGCCTCGACCGGGCCGAGGCCCATGATCTCCGGGGACAGGCCGGACACGCCCGTGGAGACGATCCGGGCGAGCGGGGTCAGGCCCAGCTCGCGGGCCTTGGTGTCGGACATGATGACGAGCGCGGCGGCGCCGTCGTTGAGCGGGCAGCAGTTGCCGGCGGTGACCAGGCCGTCGGGGCGGAAGACCGGCTTGAGGCCGGCCACGCCCTCCATGGTGACCCCGGCGCGCGGGCCGTCGTCCTTGCCGACGACCGTGCCGTCGGGCAGCGTCACCGGGGTGATCTCCCGCTCCCAGAAGCCGTTCTTGATGGCCTCCTCGGCGAGGTTCTGCGAGCGGACGCCGAACTCGTCCATGTCCTGGCGGGTGATGCCCTTGAGGCGGGCCAGGTTCTCGGCGGTCTGGCCCATCGCGATGTAGGCGTCCGGGAGCAGGCCGTCCTCGCGCGGGTCGTGCCAGGTGGAGCCCTCGGACCGGGCCACGGCGGCGGTGCGGGCCTCGGCCTCGGCGAAGAGCGGGTTGTGCGTGTCCGGGAGCCCGTCGGAGCTGCCCTTGCCGAAGCGGGAGACCATCTCGACACCGGCCGAGACGAACACGTCGCCCTCGCCCGCCTTGATGGCGTGCAGCGCCATGCGGGAGGTCTGCAGCGAGGAGGAGCAGTACCGGGTGATCGTGCAGCCGGGCAGGTGGTCCATGCCCATCTGCACGGCGACGATCCGGCCGAGGTTGTGGCCCTGCTCGCCGCCGGGCAGACCGCAGCCGAGCATCAGGTCGTCGATGTCCCGCGGGTCCAGCTCGGGGATCTTGGCGAGCGCCGTCTGGACGATCGTCGCGGTCAGGTCGTCGGGGCGCAGGTCCTTGAGGGACCCCTTGCCGGCGCGGCCGATGGGGGAGCGGGCGGTCGAGACGATGACGGCTTCGGGCATCACGGCTCCACGGGAGGGGAGTGGACGAGCAGGGCTGGATGGGAAGTTACCCGTACGTATGGTCCTGGTCACGGGTATGGCGGTGTGACCCTGACCGCAGTTTTCTAAGCGCTTGCTTTGCCGGTGGGAGTGCCTCTCCGTGACGACCCGGTCACGCGGACGGGGTGACCTGGGACGGCTGGGGTTCGGGGACCCGCCGGCGGCGGCGTCGTTTGAGGAGGGCCCAGGGGCCCCGGGGGCCGGTGGGCATCACAGCGGTGACCTCCGTACCGGCCTCGGAGGCCGCCTCCGCGGCCGCCCGGGCCACCGGCAGGAACCCCTCGCGGCGCGATACGTCCGGGCGCTCCTCCTCCGCCGGCCACAGTTCCAGTGCCGCGCACACCGTCGGCAGGACCGCCATCGCCGCCGTGGCGTACCCCTCGGCGGACGGGTGGTAGTTGTCGGGGCCGAACAGCTCCCGCGGGTTGGCCGCGAACTCCGGGCCCAGCAGGTCGCCCAGGGACACGGTGCGACCCCCCTGCTCCACCACCCCGATCGTCTGCGCCGCGGCCAGCTGCCGTGAGGCCCGGCGGGCCAGCCAGCGCAGCGGCTGCTGCACCGGCTCGATCGTGCCCAGGTCGGGACAGGTGCCGACCACCACCTCCGCGCCGGCCGTACGCAGCCGCCGTACCGCCGCCGACAGGTGGCGCACCGAACGCGTGGGCGGCATCCGGTGGGTGACGTCGTTCGCCCCGATCATGATCACGCAGATGTCCGGCACGTCGGCCGGGTGGGCGAGCACCAGCGCCACCTGGCGGTCCAGGTCGTCGGACCGGGCACCGGGCACCGCCACGTTGCGCAGCCGCACCGGACGCTCGGCCACCGCCGCGAGCCCGGACGCCAGCAGCGCGCCCGGTGTCTGCCCGGCCCGGTGGACGCCCTGCCCCGCGGCAGTGGAGTCACCGAGCATGGTCAGCCGCAGCGGCGGTTCGCCGGGAGCGTCGTACACATGTCCGTACAGCCCGGCCGCGACCGGTACGTGGTTGTCCGTGCCGTTGCCCACGTGGCGCCGGGCCATCTGCACCTCGGCCACCAGCAGCCCCAGGGTGGCGGCCCCGACCAGTCCGAGCCCCCCGCCGCCGTACGCCGCGCCGGCCGCGATCCGCCGGGCCGCCCTCGCCCTCGACATGCTCGTCATGCCGCCGCCACCTCCCGCATAGCCTCACCCACTCCTTGCCCCGTACCGACCGTCGCCCAATCTCGACAGGGAGTGAACGCCCGCCCCGCGCGGACCGCTGGCCTTAGGCTGGCCGAACCACCACGACCACACCTTTTGCAGCAACCGGAGACAACGGTGCAAATCCACGACTCGATGATCAGCCTCGTCGGCAACACGCCGCTGGTGCGGCTCAACAGCGTCACCAGGGGCATCAAGGCGACCGTCCTGGCCAAGGTCGAGTACTTCAACCCGGGCGGCTCCGTGAAGGACCGCATCGCCCTGCGCATGATCGAGGCGGCCGAGAAGAGCGGCGAGCTGAAGCCGGGCGGCACGATCGTCGAGCCGACCAGCGGGAACACCGGTGTCGGCCTGGCCATCGTGGCCCAGCAGAAGGGCTACAAGTGCATCTTCGTGTGCCCGGACAAGGTCTCCACCGACAAGATCAACGTGCTGCGCGCGTACGGCGCGGAGGTCGTGGTGTGCCCGACGGCGGTGGCGCCCGAGCACCCGGACTCCTACTACAACGTCTCCGACCGTCTCGTCCGTGAGACGCCCGGCGCCTGGAAGCCCGACCAGTACTCCAACCCGAACAACCCCCTCTCGCACTATCACTCCACCGGCCCCGAGCTGTGGGAGCAGACGGAGGGGCGGATCACCCACTTCGTGGCGGGCGTCGGCACCGGCGGCACCATCTCCGGCACCGGCCGCTACCTGAAGGACGCCAGCGACGGCCGGGTCAAGGTCGTCGGTGCCGACCCCGAGGGCTCGGTGTACTCCGGCGGCTCCGGGCGGCCGTACCTCGTCGAGGGCGTCGGCGAGGACTTCTGGCCCACCGCCTACGACCGGGACGTCGCCGACGAGATCGTGGCCGTCTCCGACAAGGACTCCTTCCAGATGACCCGCCGCCTGGCCAAGGAGGAGGGCCTCCTGGTCGGCGGCTCCTGCGGCATGGCGGTCGTGGCGGCGCTGGAGGTGGCAGAGCGGCTCGGCCCGGACGACGTCGTCGTGGTGCTGCTGCCCGACAGCGGGCGCGGCTACCTCTCGAAGATCTTCAACGACGAGTGGATGGCCGACTACGGCTTCCTGGAGGACGAGGGCCCGAGCGCCCGCGTCGGTGACGTGCTCAGCGACAAGGAGGGCGGTTCCATCCCCTCCCTCGTGCACATGCACCCGGACGAGACCGTCGGCCAGGCCATCGAGGTGCTGCGCGAGTACGGCGTCTCGCAGATGCCCATCGTGAAGCCGGGCGCCGGTCACCCCGACGTCATGGCCGCCGAGGTGGTCGGCTCCGTCGTCGAACGCGAGCTGCTGGACGCGCTGTTCACCAAGCGCGCCTCCCTGGAGGACCCGCTGGAGAAGCACCTGTGCGCCCCGCTGCCGCAGGTCGGCTCCGGCGAGCCGGTCGCCGACCTCATGTCGGTGCTCGGCACGGCCGACGCGGCGATCGTCCTGGTGGAGGGCAAGCCGACCGGCGTGGTCAGCCGGCAGGACCTGCTGGCCTTCCTCGCGAAGGGCGGGAAGCAGTAGCGAACGCCCGCCGACCGGCGGGCGGCTGCGAAGAACGCGCGGTGACCTCCGCCCGAGGCGCGGTCGCGCAAGCGCTACGCGCGTGTCATGTGCCCGCAGCACCCGCTTAACACGCGTCCGGAACAGTGGTGGGTGCCGGCGGGGAGGCGGACCCACCGCCCGGGCGTGACGACGCGCTCCGGGAGGATACGTCCTCCGGGCCGGCGACCCGATACGGCGTCAAGGACCTCCGGAGCGGCTCCCGGACCTCCATGGACGCCCAGGGCGCAGGGCCCGGCCTGACCCGGCCCGCGCCCCTCGCGGGGACCGCCGTCGTCCCGCCCCCCGGTGCCGGGGGTGCGGCGGTCCCCGCGCACCTTCGGGTCAGTCGTCCCAGTCGTCGCTCCCGGAGGAGCGGCGGCGCCGGGCGAAGAGGCCCGGGTTGGTGCGGGCGGCCTGGACGGCGTTGACGCCGACGATCCCGGCCCAGGCGACGATGAGCCCGGGCAGGTGAGCGGTGCCGGCGCCGATGGCGGAGAGCGGCACGGCCAGCACGAGCGAGACGATGCCGAAGCCGAAGCGCTCGCCGAAGGAGTCGGTGGCCCGGGGCGACCGGGCGCTGCGGGTCGCCGTCATCTGCTGCTCGGCCGTCTGACGCCGCAGCCGCCGCTCGACGGCGCCGTCGATGCGCTGGTCGACCTTCTCCAGGAACGATTCGACCAGCTCGGACTCGTACTCCGGGCCCAGTTCCCTGCGGGCCTGCAGGGTGGCGTCGAGTTCCTTCTTCAGGTCGGCGTCGCGCGCGTCCATTCCCGTCATGCGCTCCAGGCTAGGGAGCCCGCCCGCCCGCCGCACTGGGGCTAGCCCCCCTGCTCGCCGGGGGCCGGCCGCCGTCGGCGTCGCCCGTGCTGCGGCTGCGGCAAGAACGCCGACGGCGGTGGCCGTCACAACGGCCCCGGGTGGGGGCCGGACCGCGGTCGCAGGGGTCGCGCGCTCCGCGTCCGTTCACGATTAGCACACGATCGATCACATTCCGTGCAGATTGGGCGACCCTTGGTCGTTCCCTTGCCGGGACTGTATGACCTCATGCAGAGTTCTTGGTGTCTGAATAGGAACTGGTCGGGGAGTACTCTCCCGGGGCGTCGACGACTTCTGGAGGGGGAGCACGGCATGAGCGTGACCGACAGCCCTGCCGCACGGCTGCAGGCGCTCTTCGAGGGGCACCGGCTCACGCCGACCCAGCGGCGCATCGCGCACAGCATGGTCCGGCGCGCCGCCGAGGTGCCGTTCCTGTCCAGCGTGGAGCTGGCCGAACTCGCCGGGGTCAGCCAGCCGTCGGTCACCCGCTTCGCGGTCGCCCTCGGCTTCGACGGCTACCCGGCCCTGCGCCGGCACCTGCGCGAGGTCGCGCCCGCCGAACCGGCGGACCGCCCCGTCTCGGCCAACGAGTACCAGCAGGCCGTCGAGGCGGAGATCGAGAACCTGCGGCACCTGGTCGAGGCGCTCGCCGATCCCGGGCCGGTGCGGGAGGCGGGCCGCCTCCTCGCCGCCTCGCGTCCGCTGCCCGTCCTCGGGCTGCGGGCCGCGGCCTCCCAGGCCTACGGCTTCGCGTACTTCGCCCGCAAGGTCCACCCGGACGTACGGCTGCTCGACGAGGGCGGCACGATGATCCAGGACCGTATCGACGGCGCCGTACGGGCCGGGGCGTCGGCGCTGCTCTGCTTCGCGCTGCCGCGCCACCCGCGGGAGGTGGTGGACACCCTCGCCTACGCCAAGGAGGCCGGCCTGGCCGTCGTCACCGTCGCGGACTCGGCGTTCGCGCCGGTCGCCCGCCACTCCGACCTGCTGCTGCCCGCGGCCGTCGGCACCGGACTCGCCTTCGACACCGCCTGCGCGCCGATGCTGCTGGGCCGGGTGCTCCTCGAGGCCATGTGCGACGACCTGCCCGACGCGCAGGCACGGCTGGAGGAGTTCGACGTGAAGGCGGCGGCGCGCGGCCTCTTCGAGGACTGAGAGACCCCGGGGGACTGAGCGCCCCGAGTGCCGAATGGCCCGGGTGACCGAGTGGGCCGGGTGGCTGGGTGGCCCGAGAGGGCTGAGGGGCTCTGCGTCCGGGAGGGCCGGGGGCCCAGAGGTCTCGCCGCTGCTCTCAGACTCGTCTCACGAACGCTCGCTAGCCTCCCGCCCGGACTGATTCGAGTGTGCCGGGGCGAGAAGGAGGCAGCACGTGGCACGCGGAACGCGCGGGGACCGTGGAGGTCGGGGACTGGCCCGGGTGGCCGTCGTCGTACGGGCCGGGGCGGCACCGATGTGGTGGCTCGGGGTGGTCGCGGCGGCGGCCGGAGCGGTGCCGCCGGGGCTGACCGGGCGGCGGATCGGGGTGCTGTCGGGGGCCGCGCTGCTCCTCGTGAGCGCGGCCGTCGTGGTCCTCGTCCGGCGCCGCCGCTACACCGCGCTCGCCCACGGCGCCGCCCGCGCCGGACGGCACGACGTGCTCCAGGACCGGGCGGTCACCGCCCGCGCCTGGCGCCGGGGGCACCGGTGGTGGCTGCTGCTGGCGTTCGCTGCGGCGCTGGGCAGCTCCTTCGCCCTGCCGGCGGCCGGCGGCATGCTGCTGGCGGGCGCCGGGATCGGGCTGCGGCTCAAGGCCGCCTGGCTCGGGCGGCGCGAGCGGGCCGGGGACGCGCTGCTGTGGGTGCGCGTGGACTGGCTCGGCCCCGACGGCGGGCGCCCCGCGGGCAAGGCGGTCAAGGGGTACCGCAGCACGGGCACCGCGGCGGGCGACGCGGCCCCCGGAGGTGCCCGCCGCCGCACCGCGGCCCTCGTCTAGGAAGCCCGGCGGCAGGCCGGCACGGCGCCGTACGGCTCAGACCTCCAGGTCCTCCTCGATCCGCTTCAACTGGTGGCGGGCCATCGCCAGGTTGGCCCGCTTGGCGTCCAGCACCAGGTAGAGGAAGAGGCCGTTGCCGCCGCGCCCGGCGATCAGACGGATCACGTGGTACTGGTCGCTCAGGGTGATCAGGATGTCCTCGATCTGCCCCTTGAGGCCGAGGTGTTCCATGGTGCGCATCTTGGCCCGTACGACGTCGGTGTTGCCGGCGGCGGCGACGTTCAGGTCGAAGGTCTTGCTGCCGCCCATCGTGCCCAGCGCCATGCCGCTGGTGTAGTCGACGAGCGCGACCCCGGTGGCGCCCTCGATGGAGGCGAGCGCTTCCTTCAGGCAGGTCTCGGTGTTGGCCATGGCCGGTCTCTCTTTCTGCTGTCTGCTGTCTGCTTCTGTTTCTTCTGTCAGCTGTCGGTGGTGCTTCCGGTGGTGCTTTCCGTGATGTTTCCGGTGGTGCTTTCTGTGGTGTTTTCGGTGGTGCGGGTGGCGCGTGGGGTCCTGGTCCGCAGGACGGGGGCCCTCGCGGGCGGTTTCGCTGGTCCGGCCGGGGCCCCGGCGGGGCCGCCCGCCGCCATCGCGGCGTCGACCAGTTCACCGATGCGCGTCCCGGCCCGGCGGCCTTCCAGGTGCAGGCGGCCGACGTTGGCGCGGTCCTCGGCGAGCAGCGTCAGCACGGCGCCGCGGCCCGCCGCGTAGGTGGCGACGTAACCGTGCACACCCCGTACGAGCAGTTCGCGCAGTGCGCCGCGGCCGGTCAGGTCCGCCATGCGCACGGCCACGCCGAGCGCGGTCGCGGTGAGGGCGGCCAGGCCCTCCGGTTCCACGCCCGGAGTGTCGTGGGCCAGGACGAGGCCGTCGACGCTCGCGGCGAGTGCGCCGGTGAGCTGCGGGACGCGGGCTCGCAGCCGCTGCAGTTCCGCCAGGATCTCGGGCTCGGCTGCCATCCGGTGTCTCCTCTCAAAGGGCCTCCAGCGCATCCCTGAGCCTCTTCAGCAGCGTGATGTGGGGGTCGACGGCGACTACCGGCCGGGTGGGACCGGTGGTTGTCACGTCGGTGGGCGTCGTGGCGCTGGTCGTCGTGCCGGTGTCCGCGGGGGCCACGGGCATCGGTCCGGTGTACGCCGGTCCGGTCGGGGTCGGTCCGGGCCGCGTCCGCTCGGCGTACGCGGCCGGTGGGCCGGGCGGGGGGCCCGGCTGCTGCTGGGGCGCGACCAGGCCCGCGGCGACCAGGCGCCGCACGTCGACCAGGGTGTGGAACGCCTGCCGCCCCAGCTCCCGGGCCAGATCCGTGGCGGTGCGGGTGCCGTCGACCCGGTCCAGCAGGGCCTGCTGGCGAGCGGTGAGTCGCGGGGCGGCGGTGGCGGGCGTCCGCAGCAGCGGAGCGCTGTCCGGCCGGGCGTCGGGCCAGACGCGCTCCAGCAGGGTGCGCCGGCGCGCGGTCTCGTGTTCCAGGGCCGCGACCGCGACCGTCGGGACGGCGCGGGGCCGGTGCGCGGTGCCGTAGCGGAAACGGCCCGGAGTGCTGCTCGGCGCGAGGACGAAGTAGGCGGCGTCGTAGAGCGCGCCGAGGTGGCACAGGTGCAGTGCGCCCTCGGGCAGGCGGCCGTCGGCCAGCAGGAGCCGCGCGGCGCCGGGGAGGCCGCCGGCCCGTGAGAGGGCGTCATGCCAGACCTCCGGGCGCAGCGTGCCGTGCGCGGTGAGCAGGACGTCCAGGCCCGGGGCCAATGGGCTCTCGGCGTACGTCACGCGGCCCTCGTCGAGGTGGAGCGTGCCGCGTTCGCGGACGAGGAGGCCGGTGGCACGCTCGGCGGCGAGGCGGGTCAGCATCGGCGAGACGCCGCCCCAGGCACTCTCGGTGTCGGCCTTGTCCCGCACCGGCAGCGGGGGCGGGGAGGAGGGCGGGGGTGGTGCGGGGGTGTCGACCACGGTCATCCCAGCACCAGCCGCTCGGCCATCTCGCCCAGGCGTATGCGGGCCAGGGCGAGGTTGCCTTCCGCACGGGTCAGCCACAGGTGCAGGAACACGCTGCTGTCGAAGCCGGTGTCCACGAAGCGCAGCAGGTGGTAGCTGTCCCGGTTGCTGACGATCAGGTCCTCGACCGGGGGGCGCTCATCGCCGTCCGGGCCTTCGGCGGCGGCGAACGCGCCGTGTTCCGCCGCCAGCCGGGCCAGTTCTGCGGCTTCCGCCGCGGTGCTCTCGTGGTCGCCGCCCGGGGGCTCGCCGACGGCGCCCAGGGCCAGCCCGCTCGTCCAGTCGACCAGCGCGGCGCCCCGCGCGCCGGGCAGCCGCATGGCTTCCAGTAGGCACTCGTCGATTCCGGGCACGGTCGTTCCCCTCCCGCCTGGGGGTTTCGGCTGAGTGATGCCGACGCTACGCAGGGTGTGCGGGGGTCATGGGGGTTACGGCATTTTCCGGTGGAACATGCGCCCGACGAACTAATGTGGGTCGGCTGACCCCCAGGGGTGACGCACCGCTCGTTCCCCGGGACGAGTCACCGCAGGTCCCCCAGGGGTGAGCCCGCCGAGCGTCCCCCGGGGGTGAGCCACCGGACCTCCGGCGCGTCCACGGCGCACACCGCGAAGGACACGGCCTTCCTGGCCGCCGCGCCCGCACCCCCGCCTCCACGGCGCGCACCGCGAAGAACGCGGCCCTCCCGGACACCGCGCACGCACCCCCGCCCTCACCTGTGCCCCCTCCCTCACCCACGCCTCCGTCCACCCCTTTGCCCCGCCCTCGCCCCAGCTCCCGCCCTCGCCCCAGCCCCCGTCCTGTCTCCGATCCCGCGCGCCCGTGTCGCCCCGGCCACGTATTGACTAGCTCTATTCATCAGTCCAGGATGTGAATAGAAGCCGTAACGATCCCTCGGGAGCAACCGCCAGGAGGCAGCCCATGTCAGGACCCCGCCCTGTTCGAGCACCGCGCGGTACGGAACTGAGCGCCCTGGGATGGCAGCAGGAGGCCGCCCTGCGGATGCTGCAGAACAACCTGGACCCCGAGGTCGCCGAGCACCCCGACAAGCTCGTCGTCTACGGCGGCACCGGCAAGGCCGCCCGCGACTGGCGCTCCTTCGACGCCATGGTCCGCACCCTGCGGACCCTCAAGGCCGACGAGACCATGCTCGTCCAGTCCGGCCGCCCCGTCGGCGTCATGCAGACCCACGAGTGGGCCCCGCGCGTCCTCCTCGCCAACTCCAACCTCGTCGGCGACTGGGCCAACTGGGAGGAGTTCCGCCGCCTGGAGGCCCTCGGCCTGACCATGTACGGCCAGATGACCGCCGGCTCCTGGATCTACATCGGCACCCAGGGCATCCTCCAGGGCACCTACGAGACCTTCGCCGCCGTCGCCGCGAAGAAGTTCGGCGGCACCCTCGCCGGGACGATCACCCTGACCGCCGGCCTCGGCGGCATGGGCGGCGCCCAGCCGCTCGCCGTGACGATGAACGACGGCGTGGCGATCTGCATCGACTGCGACCCGCGCGCCATCGACCGCCGCATCGAGCACCGCTACCTCGACGTGCGGGCCGACTCCCTCGACCACGCCCTCCAGCTCGCCACCGAGGCGCGCGACCAGCGCAGGCCGCTGTCCATCGGCGTCCTCGGCAACGCCGCCGAACTGGTCCCGCAGCTCCTCGCCATGAGCGCGCCCATCGACATCGTCACCGACCAGACGTCCGCCCACGACCCGCTGGCCTACCTGCCGGTCGGCGTCGACTTCGCGGACATGGCCGACGCCGCCGCCAAGGACCCGGCCGGCTTCACGACCCGGGCCCGGGAGTCCATGGCCCGGCACGTCGAGGCGATGGTCGGCTTCCAGGACGCCGGAGCCGAGGTCTTCGACTACGGCAACTCCATCCGCGGCGAGGCCCAACTGGCCGGGTACGAGCGTGCGTTCGCCTTCCCCGGTTTCGTCCCCGCCTACATCCGGCCGCTGTTCTGCGAGGGCAAGGGCCCCTTCCGCTGGGCCGCGCTGTCCGGCGAGGCGTCCGACATCGCCAAGACCGACAAGGCGATCCTCGACCTCTTCCCGGAGAACGAGTCCCTGGCCCGCTGGATCAAGCTGGCCGGCGAGCGCGTCCACTTCCAGGGCCTGCCCGCGCGCATCTGCTGGCTCGGCTACGGCGAGCGCGACAAGGCCGGGGAGCGCTTCAACGACATGGTCGCGAGCGGTGAACTCCAGGCACCGATCGTCATCGGCCGCGACCACCTCGACTGCGGCTCCGTCGCCTCCCCGTACCGCGAGACCGAGGCCATGCTCGACGGCTCCGACGCGATCGCCGACTGGCCGCTGCTGAACGCCATGGTGAACGTGGCCTCCGGCGCGTCCTGGGTCTCGCTGCACCACGGCGGCGGGGTCGGCATGGGGCGGTCCATCCACGCCGGTCAGGTGACGGTCGCCGACGGCACGGCACTGGCGGGCGAGAAGATCCGCCGGGTGCTGACCAACGACCCCGGCATGGGTGTCATCCGGCACGTGGACGCCGGGTACGACATCGCCGAGTCGGTGGCCACCGAGCGGGGCGTGCGCGTGCCGATGCGCGAGGGTGAGGGCGCGTGACCGTGCCGGAGGCCGGGCCCGGCGGTCCGCGACCCGGGCCGTCCTGCCAGGAGATGCGGACCGGGCAGTCCTTCCACGAGATGTGGCGCGATCTCGCCCCCATCGGACGGCACGCCGAGTCCGGCGGCTACCGCCGCTTCGCCTGGACGCCGGCCGACGCCGAGTGCCGGGCCTGGTTCGAGGAGCAGGCCCGCTCGCGCGGGCTCTCCTACGAGCTGGACCGCAACGGGAACCAGTGGGCCTGGCTCGGTGACCCGGCCGCCGGGGACGCCGTCGTGGCCGGATCGCACCTGGACTCCGTGCCCGACGGCGGGGCCTTCGACGGGCCCCTCGGGGTGGTGTCGGCCTTCGCCGCGCTCGACGAACTGCGCCGCAGAGGGGCCCGGTTCGGCAAGCCCCTCGCCGTCGTCAACTTCGGCGACGAGGAGGGCGCCCGGTTCGGACTCGCCTGTGTCGGCTCGCGGCTGACCGCCGGGCAGCTCACCGTCGAGCAGGCGCACCGGCTCACCGACGGCGACGGGACCACGCTGCCCAGGGCCATGGAGGCCGCCGGCTACGACCCGGACGCCATCGGCCCGGACCCGGAGCGTCTCGCCCGCATCGGCGCCTTCGTCGAACTCCACGTCGAACAGGGCCGTGCCCTGGACCTGACCGGCGACCCGGTCGGCGTGGCCAGCGCGATCTGGCCGCACGGGCGGTGGCGGTTCGACTTCCGGGGCGAGGCCAACCACGCGGGCACCACCCGGCTGGCCGACCGGCGCGACCCGATGCTGTCGTACGCCGAGACGGTGCTCGCCGCCCGCCGCGAGGCCGAACTCGCCGGTGCCGTCGCCACCTTCGGCAAGATCGCCGTGGAGCCGAACGGTGTCAACGCGATCCCGTCCCTGGTGCGCGGCTGGCTCGACTCCCGCGCCGCCGACCAGGCCACCCTGGACACCGTGGTCACCGCCGTGGAGAAGGCGGCGCGCGCCTACGCGGGGGCGCACGGGGCCGACCTCGACGTGGTCCGTGAGTCCTTCACACCCGTCGTCGAGTTCGACCACGCCCTGCGCGACGAACTGGCCCGCATCCTCGGCCACGACACCGACCTGAAGGTGCCCGTCCTCGGCACGGGCGCCGGACACGACGCCGGAATCCTGGCCGGGAGCATTCCGACCGCCATGCTGTTCGTGCGCAACCCCACCGGTGTCTCGCACTCCCCGGCCGAGTTCGCCGCCGAGGACGACTGCGTGGCCGGGGTGCGTGCCCTCGCCGACGTACTGGAAGGACTGGCCCGCACGTGACCACCACCGAGCGGACACGGACGTACTGGCTGGAGCACGCCTGGCTCGGCACCCACGTCGAGCCGGGCGTGGCACTCGACGTGCGCGACGGCCGCATCGCGGCCGTCCGCACGGGCGTGGCCGCCCCGCCGCCGGGCGCCGAACCCCTGCGGGGGCTCACGATCCCCGGCCTCGCCAACGCGCACAGCCACGCCTTCCACCGGGCCCTGCGCGGCACCGTCCAGGTCGGCTCCGGCACGTTCTGGACCTGGCGCGAGGTCATGTACGCCACCGCCGACCGGCTCACTCCGGACACCTACCACGCGCTGGCCCGCGCGGTGTACGCCGAGATGGCGCTCGCCGGGATCACCGCCGTCGGCGAGTTCCACTACGTCCACCACGCCCCGGGCGGCGCCCGCTACACCGACCCGAACGCGATGGGCGAGGCCCTGATCGAGGCCGCCGCCGAAGCCGGGATCCGCATCACCCTCCTGGACACCTGCTACCTCTCCGCCGGCTTCGGGCAGCCGCCCGGCGAACACCAGCTCCGCTTCTCGGACACGACCGCCGAAGCCTGGGCCGAACGCTGTTCACTTCTCAAGGAACGGGACCACGCGCGGATCGGCGCGGCCGTCCACTCGGTGCGGGCCGTGCCCGCGCGGGAGCTGGCCACGGTGGCCCGCTGGGCCGAGGGGCGGCGGGCCCCGCTCCACGTCCACCTCTCCGAGCAGACCGCCGAGAACGACGCCTGCCTGCACGCCCACGGCTGCACCCCCACCCGCCTGCTGGCCGACCACGGTGTCCTCGGCCCGCGCACCACCGGCGTGCACAACACACACCTCACCGAGGACGACATCGCCCTGCTCGGCACCACCGGCACCGGCACCTGCATGTGCCCGACCACCGAGCGGGACCTGGCCGACGGCATCGGTCCGGCCCCCGCCCTCCAGCGCGCCGGGTCGCCCCTCAGCCTCGGCTCCGACAGCCACGCCGTCGTCGACCTGCTCGAAGAGGCCCGCGCGATGGAGCTGAACGAACGGCTGCGCACCCGCACCCGGGGCCACTGGACCGCGGCGGCCCTGCTGCGCGCGGCCGGCGAGGACGGTCACGCCGCCCTCGGCTGGGACGACGCGGGCAGCCTCACCGCCGGCGCCCTCGCCGACTTCACGACGATCGCGCTGGACTCGGTCAGGACAGCGGGCCCGCTGCCCCGGCTGGGCGCCGAGACGGCCGTATTCGCCGCGAGCGCGGCGGACGTGCGCCATACCGTCGTGGGCGGACGTCATGTCGTACGCGACGGGGCCCACGCACTCGTCCCCGACGTGCCGTCGCAGCTGGCCGCGGCCGTCGAAGCCCTGCGCGGCTGAACCCCACCGTCACCCCCGAGGACGCCATGAGCAGCACGAACACCGGCACCAGCACCGTCATCAACGACATCGCCGTACTCGTCACCAACGACCCCTCCCTCGGCGACGGCTCCCCTCTCGGACTGGTCCGGGACGCGGCCGTCGTCATCGAAGGCGACCGCGTCGTGTGGACCGGTGAATCAAGCAAAGCACCCGCCACTGACAACCGGGTCGACGCGGGCGGCCGGGCGGTGCTCCCGGGCTTCGTGGACTCCCACTCCCACCTGGTCTTCGCGGGCGACCGCACCGAGGAGTTCAACGCCCGGATGTCCGGCCGGGCCTACAGCGCGGGCGGCATCCGCACCACGGTCGCGGCCACCCGCGCCGCCAGCGACGCGGAACTGGAGGCCAACCTCGCCCGGCACCTCGCCGAGGCCCTGCGGCAGGGCACCACCACGTTCGAGACGAAGTCCGGCTACGGCCTGACCGTCGCCGACGAGTCCCGCGCCCTGCGCATCGCCGCCGCGCACACCGACGAGGTCACCTACCTGGGCGCCCACATCGTCTCCCCGGACTACGCCGACGACCCGGCCGCCTACGTGGCCCTGGTCACCGGCGGGATGCTGGACGCCTGCGCGCCGCACGCCCGCTGGATCGACGTCTTCTGCGAGAAGGGCGCCTTCGACGGCGACCAGGCCCGCGCGATCCTCACCGCCGGCCGCGCGAAGGGCCTGCACCCGCGCATCCACGCCAACCAGCTGTCCTACGGCCCCGGTGTGCAGCTCGCCGTCGAACTGGACGCGGCCAGCGCCGACCACTGCACCCACCTGACGGACGCCGACGTCGACGCGCTCGCGCACAGCGACACCGTCGCCACGCTGCTGCCCGGGGCGGAGTTCTCCACCCGTGCCCAGTGGCCCGACGCCCGGCGCCTGCTGGACGCCGGGGCCACGGTCGCCCTGTCCACCGACTGCAACCCGGGCTCGTCGTACACGTCCTCGGTGCCGTTCTGCGTCGCGCTCGCCGTACGGGACATGGGCATGACCCCCGACGAGGCGGTCTGGTCGGCGACGGCGGGCGGGGCGGCGGCCCTGCGCCGCACCGACGTGGGGCGCCTGACGCCCGGCGCCCGCGCCGACCTGCTCGTCCTGGACGCGCCGAGCCACGTCCACCTGGCCTACCGCCCGGGCGTACCCCTGGTGAGCCAGGTGTGGCGACGCGGCGTGCGCGAGGTCTGAACGGCGGGAGCCCGAAAAGCACGAGCGACGGCCGGGCAAGGGGAACCGGCCCCCCGCGCGGGGGGCCGGGCCGGCGGTCACTCCTCGACCGTCAGCCCCTTGCGCAGCCGTACCAGCGTGCGCGACAGCAGCCGTGACACGTGCATCTGCGAGATGCCCAGCTCCTCGCCGATCTCCGACTGGGTCATGTTGGCGACGAACCGCAGGGAGAGGATCTTCCGGTCCCGCGAGGGGAGTTCGGCGATCAGCGGCTTCAACGACTCGACGTACTCGATGCCTTCGAGCCCGTGGTCCTCGTAGCCGATGCGGTCCGCGAGGGCGCCCTCGGAGTCGTCGTCCTCCGGCTGGGCGTCCAGCGACGAGGCGGTGTACGCGTTGGACGCCGCCATGCCCTCCACCACCTCCTCCGCGGTCAGCCCGAGGTGGTGGGCCAGCTCCGCCACGGTGGGGGCGCGGTCGAGGCGCTGGGCCAGTTCGTCACCGGCCTTGGCCAGGTCGAGCCGCAGCTCCTGCAGCCGGCGCGGCACGCGCACGGACCACGAGGTGTCCCGGAAGAAGCGCTTGATCTCGCCGATGATGGTTGGCATCGCGAAGGTGGGGAACTCGACGCCGCGGGAGAGTTCGAAGCGGTCGATCGCCTTGATCAGGCCGATGGTGCCGACCTGGATGATGTCCTCCATCGGCTCGCTGCGGGAGCGGAAGCGGGAGGCGGCGAACTTGACCAGCGCCAGGTTGAGTTCGACGAGGGTGTTGCGCACGTACGCGTACGCGTGGGTGCCTTCTTCGAGGACTTCGAGGCGCTCGAAGAGGGTCTTGGACAGGGCCCGGGCGTCGTCCGGGGCCACTTCGTCGTACGGGGGGATGTCGGGGAGCCCGGCCAGCGCGGCGGACGGATCCGCGGCCGGTGCGGCGGCCGGGGCGCCTCGCTCGGCGCGTACGTCGTCGTCGAGGACGACGGGTTCGAGGGGATTCAGGTGGTCCGGAGGGAGTGTCGACGTCGCCGTCTGGGTATGCGAGGCGTCGAGCCGGGGTGACATGATGTCCTCCATCGTTCTCGGCATATGGCTGCCGAAGCCAGTTCGTGCACTGCGGTGTGCGGCGCCTCCAAAGCCGGCCGTGTCGGTTACGTGTCCCTACTAGCCCTACCCGCTTTCCCGACGCAATCGCAAGTGCGTTCTGTGGGCATATGTCCGTTTGTGTGTGGTTGTTCGGGTGTCGGAGCGGTCGGGGAAGGCGTAGTGTTCGAGGGCGTCAGTCAGCAGCCAAGACTCCGGGAGTGAGAGACGGCATGGACCGCGGGACGGTCGGCAGCGCACAGTCGGGCCGGCTTCTGGTGGAGGTGCGGCAAGAGGGCTTCAGTGCTGTCGTGACACCGGCGGGCGAACTGGACCACCACACGGCCGACCTGCTGCGCGAGCCGCTCGAAGAATGTGTGGACAAGGGGCGCTCGCGCCTGGTGGTGGACTGTTCCCGGCTGGAGTTCTGTGATTCCACAGGGCTCAACGTGCTGCTGGGGGCGCGCCTGAAGGCGGAGGCGGCCGGGGGAGGTGTGCACCTCGCGGGGATGCTGCCTGTGGTGGCGCGCGTGTTCGAGATCACAGGGGCGGACGCGGTCTTCACCGTGCACGCCACGCTCGAGGACGCCTTGGCCGCCGAGACCGAGGGGACCGGTCAGTCCGGCGGGACCGGTACGACCGACGAGAACGGCTGAAACCGACGGCGGTGCCGTCATCGTGTCTTCTTCCGTGCTCCTTCCGCTTCCGTACCCCTTCCGCGCGGCCGCGCGGCACTCTGCGGAATCCTTCCGGCCGGGTTGCCGGGCGCTGCGCACCGCGTGCCGCAAAACGGGGGGTGTTCCATGGGATCGGTCGGGCAGGAGTCATCCTGAAACGGATCGACCGATGGTGTCCCGGTCATGTACGAACGTGGTGACTTTTGAATCGTGAACTGGTGAATCGGTGAGGTGAAGCGCTGATGAGCACCACCCGGCCTTGTTCGCCGGGCGACCGTGGCCCGGAGCCCAGCGGCGCTTCCGGGGCGTCCGAGGGGGACGTGCCGGCCGACGACGCCCCCGCAGGGGCTGCGGCGGCCGTGCCGGCGGACCCGTCGGGAGGCCGCCAGGTCCGCAGACTGAGCTTCGACGACGTGAGCGGCGTCGTGCCGCTGGCCCGTGACTTCGCGCGCCAGGCGCTGTACGCGTGGGGCTGGCTGCCCGCCGCGACCGCCGACCGGCGTGCCGCCGCCGAGGACGTCCTCCTCGTCGTCTCCGAGCTGGTCACCAACGCCTGCCTGCACGCCGAGGGCCCGGACCGGATGGAGATCACCTGTGACAACAAGGTGATCCACATCGAGGTCTCCGACCGAGGGTCCGGCCAGCCGGCCCCGCGGACCCCGCACCGCGCGGGCCGCCCCGGCGGCCACGGCATGTTCATCGTCCAGCGCCTGTGCCTCGACTGGGGCGTGGTACGCGTCCCCGGCGTCGCCGGCAAGAAGGTCTGGGCGGAACTGGGCGCACCGGCGTAACGGCGGGCGCCTGCGGGGCGGGACCGCTCAGGCACGCCCGCGCGGGGCCGCTCCCGCGGCTCCCGCCGGCCGCCCCGGAACGCCGTGGCACCGACCGCAGCCCGGGCCAAGGCGCCGTACGCTCCGGCCGCCCGCTCCGCTCCCCGCACGACGAGGCCCCCCCCCGCACGGCGAGGCCCCCCCCGCACGGCGAGGCCCCCCCCGCACGGCGAGGCCCCCCCGCACGGCGAGGCCCCCCGCACGGTGATCCCTCCCAGCACGGCTAGGTCTCTCCCCGCACGGCGAGACCGCCCCCAGCACGGCGGGCGAGATCGCTCCCCGCACGGTGAGGTCGCCCCCAACACGGTGAGGCCGCGCCCCGCATGGCGTGGCCCCCCGCCCCCCCTCACCCTCTCCGCGAACCAGAAAGCCGCCGCACCCTCACGGATACGGCGGCTCTCTGTGTCAACCGGGGGCGGCGTCAGCGGACGTCGCCCATGAGTTCCTTGACCCGCTTGCGGTACATCCACACCGCGAGACCGGCGACGACCGCGAGCGCCGCCTCCAGCGCGACGATGCCCGTCTTGTCGAGGTTGACGTTGGCGATGGAGAGCAGACCGGTCGTGGCGTCACCGGCGCTGACGGCCAGGAACCAGACGCCCATCATCTGCGAGGCGTACTTGGCGGGCGCCATCTTCGTGGTGACCGACAGGCCGACCGGGGAGAGGGCCAGCTCACCGACGGTCTGGACGAAGTAGATCGCCACCAGCCACAGCGCCGCCGCCTTGTGACCGCCGTCGGCGATGCCCAGCGGGACGAGGAAGAGGAAGAAGGACGCGCCGATCAGCACCAGGCCCATCGCGAACTTGACCGCGGTGCTCGGCTCCTTGCCCCGCCGGGCCAGCGCCAGCCACGCCCAGGCGAAGACCGGCGCCAGCGCCATGATCATGACCGGGTTGACCGACTGGTACCAGGAGACCGGGAACTGCCAGCCGAAGACGCTGTTCTCCGCCGACTTCTCGGCGAACAGCGACACCGTCGAGCCGCCCTGGTCGTAGATCATCCAGAAGACGGCCGCGGCGACGAAGAACCAGATGTACGCGCTCATCTTGGACTGCTCGGCACGGTCGAGGTCCTTGTCCCGCTTGATGCGGGCGATGACCAGGACGGGGATGATCACACCGGCGAGCGTGAGCGGGACCATCAGCCAGTTCAGGGTGTAGACGCCCGAGAAGCCGACGATCGCGTAGAAGACGACGGCCACGCCCGCCCACACGGCGGCCTTGGTCAGCGTGGACCTCTTCTCCTCGGCGCTCATCGGCGTGGGGACGATGTCCGAGCGCGAGCTGAGGTGGCGCGAGCCGAGCAGGAACTGGGCCAGGCCCAGCGCCATGCCGAGCGCGGCGAGCGCGAAGCCGAAGTGCCAGTTGACCTTCTCGCCGATGGTGCCGATGGACAGCGGGGCGAAGAAGGCACCCAGGTTGATGCCGATGTAGAAGAGCGTGAAGCCGCCGTCACGGCGCGGGTCGTCGGCACCCTTGTAGAGGTGGCCGACCATCGTGGAGATGTTGGACTTCAGCAGGCCCGAACCGATGGCGACGAGACCGAGCCCGGCGAAGAAGCTGCCGCTCCAGGGCAGCGCCAGGGTCACGTGTCCCAGCATGATGACGGCGCCGGCCACGGCGACGGTCTTGCGCGGGCCGAGGAGCCGGTCGGCGACCCAGCCGCCCGGCATCGCCAGCAGGTACACCAGGGACAGGTAGACCGAGTAGATCGCGGTCGCGGTGGCCGCGTTCATGTGCAGGCCGCCCGGTGCCACCAGGTACAGCGGGAGCAGGGCCTTCATGCCGTAGTAGGAGAAACGCTCCCACATCTCGGTCATGAAGAGAGTGGCCAGGCCGCGGGGGTGGCCGAGGAAGGTTTTCTCGGAACCGGGGGTGCCCGGGCGGACCGAGTCCTTCGTCAGGCTGGACGCCATGGTCGTTCCTTGCTGGTCGGGACGCGCCACGGCGAGCCGGTGCGCGCCCGGTGGGGGGCTGGCCGGCACCGGCAGGACCTGTCGTCCACCCCACGCCCAGGGGAGTACGCCCCGGGTCTCGGGGCGAGGGACGGCGGCCACCGGGATCCACGCCTCGCGACGCGGCGATGCGTCCAGTGAGGCCCGGCCCTAGGTCATTCCTTTCGAGGCCGGGGAGAACCGGCCCGCACACAAAAGGGACCCTCAGCGTCGAACGAGCGCCAAAGGTCCGCTGCGTGCTACAGGCGTTCAACTCACCATACGGCAGGACAGTGCCGGATATGGAAGGACTTGAGACACGGATCACAGGGAATGAGGGAACCGCGCAGGCCCCCTCGAAGGTTTATTCAAGGATCGGACCCCAGGTCAGGGGCCTGACACGGATGAGGTGAAAGGTTCGTGACCGCGACCGCGAGAGGGGCGCGACCATAGCGCCGGAAAGTAAGAGCGCCGGACGCCGATCACACCGCAGGCCACCCCGGTGGGTGCCGCGGGCGGACTACCATCACCCCATGACCCGTGTACTGCTCGCCGAGGACGACGCGTCCATCTCGGAGCCGCTGGCCCGCGCACTGCGCCGGGAAGGTTACGAGGTCGAGGTGCGTGAGGACGGACCCACCGCGCTCGACGCCGGAATGCAGGGCGGTGTCGACCTGGTCGTGCTGGACCTCGGCCTGCCCGGCATGGACGGCCTGGAGGTCGCCCGCCGGCTGCGTGCCGAGGGCCACACCGTGCCCATCCTGATCCTGACCGCGCGCGCCGACGAGGTCGACACGGTCGTCGGTCTGGACGCGGGCGCCGACGACTACGTCACCAAGCCGTTCCGGCTCGCCGAACTCCTCGCCCGGGTCCGGGCCCTGCTGCGGCGCGGCGCCGCCGAGCCGCAGCAGCCGCCGGCCACGCACGGCGTGCGCATCGACGTCGAGTCCCACCGCGCCTGGATGGGCGACGAGGAACTCCAGCTCACCGCCAAGGAGTTCGACCTCCTGAGGGTGCTGGTCCGGGACGCGGGCCGGGTCGTCACCCGCGACCAGTTGATGCGCGAGGTCTGGGACACCACCTGGTGGTCGTCGACCAAGACCCTCGACATGCACATCTCCTGGCTGCGCAAGAAGCTCGGCGACGACGCGGCCAACCCCCGCTACATCGCCACCGTGCGGGGCGTGGGTTTCCGCTTCGAGAAGAGCTGAGTCCGCCGGGAAGAGCCGAGTCCGCCGTGCGGGCCCCCCGGGCCCGGGCACCGTCAGGTAAGAGGTCATGCGCCGTCGACTGATCCAGTCCACGCTCGCCGTGGTGCTCGTCGTGATCGCCGTCTTCGGCCTCTCTCTGGTGATCGTGGAGACCCGCACGATCAGCAACAGCGCGCAGGAGCGGGTGGACTCCGAGGCACTGCGGCTGGCCAGCATCGTCGACAGCAGGCTGCTCGGCGACGAGACGGTCAACGCCGAGATCCTGGGCGAACAGGTGGCCGCGGGCCAGTACGCCGTGATCGGCATTCCCGGGCATCCGCCGATCGAGGTCGGCACCAGGCCTTCCGGTGACGTCATCCACTCCACCGCCCAGGGCGAGCAGGGCGAGACCGTGCGCATGGAGGAGCCCCGCTCCTCCGTCACCCGCGAGGTCGGCCGGACGCTGCTGATCATCGGCCTGGTCGCGCTGCTCGCGGTGGTGGCCGCGGTACTGCTCGCGATCCGCCAGGCCAACCGGCTCGCGTCCCCGCTGACCGACCTCGCCGAGACCGCCGAACGGCTCGGTTCCGGCGACCCGCGGCCCCGCCACAAGCGCTACGGCGTGCCCGAGCTGGACCGGGTGGCCGACGTGCTGGACGGCTCCGCCGAACGCATCGCCCGGATGCTGACCGCCGAACGGCGCCTGGCCGCCGACGCCTCCCACCAGCTGCGCACCCCGCTGACCGCGCTGTCCATGCGCCTGGAGGAGATCACCCTCACCGACGACCCGGACACGGTGAAGGAGGAGGCGAACGTCGCGCTGACCCAGGTCGAGCGGCTGACGGACGTGGTGGAACGCCTGCTGACGAACTCCCGTGACCCGCGCACCGGCTCCGCCGTCTCCTTCGACCTGGACGAGGTCATCCAGCAGCAGATCGCCGAGTGGCGCCCGGCCTACCGCAGCGCGGGCCGGGCGATCGTCAGCTCGGGCAAGCGGCACCTCCAGGCCGTGGGTACGCCGGGCGCGGTCGCACAGGTCCTGGCCGCGCTGATCGAGAACTCGCTCATGCACGGCGGCGGCACGGTGGCGCTGCGCACCCGCGTCACCGGCAACCAGGCGGTGGTGGAGGTCACCGACGAGGGGCCCGGCGTCCCCGCCGACCTGGGCGCCCGCATCTTCGAGCGCACGATCAGCGGCCGCAACTCCACCGGCATCGGCCTCGCCGTCGCCCGCGACCTGGCGGAGGCCGACGGCGGCCGTCTCGAACTGCTCCAGGCCCAGCCCCCGGTCTTCGGCCTGTTCCTCTCCCGTACGCCCCCGCTGAAGAGGTCGGCCGAGGAGCAGCCGACGGTGCGGTAACGGGGCTCAGCGGTGAGCCCCGCTCAGGCCGGCGTGGGCTCGGGCCGGCCCGACTTCGGCCGGCGTGGCTCCGGCCGGCGCGGCTCAGCGGAAGGCGTCGGTGCGGGCCTTCTTCGTCTCCGCCCGGTGTCCCGCCTGCGTCCGGCTCGTCCGCGGGGCCGTCTCGCCGGCCACGGGCATGGCGCGGAAGACCCAGGAGCGGTACGACCAGAAGCGGAACAGGGTCGCGATGCCGATGCCGAGGAACTTGAAGACGTTGCTCTGGAGCGGGCTGTCCCAGCCGAAGCCGTACGTCGCCAGGTAGAGCACACCGTTCTCGATCACCAGGCCGATGGCGCTGAACAGCAGGAACAGGGTCAGTTCCTTGGTGCGCCCGCTCTTGTCGCGGTCCCGGTAGGTGAAGTAGCGGAAGCCGATGTAGTTGAAGACGATCGACACGATCGTGGCGATGACGCTCGCCCGCACCACCTGGAGGTCGGTCGCGTGCCGCACCAGGTTGAACACGAGCAGGTTGACCAGCAGACCCGCTCCGCCCACGGCGCCGAACTTGGCGACCTCCCGCCAGGCCCGTCGCACGCGCCGCAGGAGCGTGCTTCGGGGCGCCGGTGGCGCCGATCGGTGCCCCGAGGAACCATGTTCCATGGTCGTGCAGGCCCCCGTCCGGGTCGGTGTCGGTCAACCCGCCCATGCTATCCAGCGCGAGCGGGTGGCGCCCGCGCACCGGGCACGGGCGGAGAAGCGGGTCGCGCGACCGGTACGAGGCGCGGAATCCGGCCGCCGTGGCGCGGCCGATACCCTAGGGGCGTGACGTTCCCGGTAGTCGGCATGGTCGGCGGTGGCCAGCTCGCTCGTATGACACACGAGGCGGGCATCCCGCTCGGCATCAGGTTCAAGCTTCTCAGTGACACCCCCCAGGACTCGGCGGCGCAGGTCGTGAGCGATGTCGTCATCGGCGACTACCGCGATCTGGAGACGCTGCGCGCCTTCGCGCGGGGCTGCGACGTGATCACCTTCGATCACGAACACGTACCCACCGAGCACCTGCGCGCGCTGGAGGCGGACGGCATCCCCGTCCGCCCCGGCCCCGACGCGCTGGTGCACGCCCAGGACAAGGGGGTGATGCGCGCGAAACTCGACGCGCTCGGCGTGCCCTGCCCGCGGCACCGAATCGTGACCGATCCGGCCGATGTCGCGGCCTTCGCGGCGGAAGGGGAGGGCTTCCCGGTCGTGCTCAAGACCGTGCGCGGCGGATACGACGGCAAGGGCGTGTGGGTGGTGGACTCCGTCGAGGAGGCCGCAGACCCCTTCCGCGCCGGCGTTCCCGTCCTCGCCGAGGAGAAGGTCGACTTCGTCCGCGAGCTGGCCGCCGACGTCGTACGCTCCCCGCACGGCCAGGCCGTCGCCTACCCGGTGGTGGAGTCCCGGCAGGTGAACGGCGTCTGCGACACCGTGATCGCCCCGGCCCCCGACCTGGACGAGGCCCTGGCACTGCGGGCCGAGGAGATGGCCCTGCGCATCGCCAAGGAGCTGGGCGTCGTCGGCCACCTCGCCGTCGAGCTGTTCCAGACCCGCGACGGCCGCATCCTGGTCAACGAACTGGCGATGCGCCCGCACAACTCCGGCCACTGGTCGATGGACGGCGCGATCACCTCGCAGTTCGCCAACCACGTCCGCGCCGTCCTCGACCTGCCGCTCGGCGACCCGCGCCCGCGTGCGCCCTGGACGGTCATGGTCAACGTCCTCGGCGGCGACTACCCGGACATGTACTCGGCGTACCTGCACTGCATGGCGCGGGACCCCCAGCTCAAGATCCACATGTACGGCAAGGACGTGAAGCCCGGCCGGAAGGTCGGACACGTCAACACCTACGGCGACGACCTGGACGACGTGCTGGAGCGCGCCCGTCACGCAGCCGGCTACCTGAGAGGCACGATCACCGAATGAGCCCAGTTGTTGGCATCGTCATGGGGTCGGACTCCGACTGGCCCGTCATGGAGGCCGCCGCCAAGGCACTCGACGAGTTCGAGATCGCCTACGAGGTCGACGTCGTCTCCGCGCACCGGATGCCGCACGAGATGATCAGCTACGGCGAGCAGGCGGCCGGGCGCGGGCTCAAAGCGGTCATCGCCGGCGCGGGCGGCGCCGCCCACCTGCCCGGCATGCTCGCCTCCGTGACCCCGCTGCCGGTGATCGGTGTGCCGGTGCCGCTGAAGTACCTGGACGGCATGGACTCGCTGCTGTCGATCGTGCAGATGCCGGCCGGGGTGCCGGTCGCCACCGTCTCGGTCGGCGGCGCGCGCAACGCGGGCCTGCTCGCCGCGCGCATCCTGGCCGCGCACGACGAGGAACTGCTGGCCCGGATGCGGGAGTTCCAGCAGGACCTCAACGACCAGGCCACCGAGAAGGGCAAGCGGCTGCGCGCCAAGGTCGAGGGCTCGGCCGGCTTCGGCTTCGGCACGGGGAAGTGAGCGCGGTGAGCCGACTGGAACAGGCCGGGGAACTGCTGCGCGAGTTCCCGGTCGTCGACGGCCACAACGACCTGCCCTGGGCGCTGCGCGAACAGGTCCGCTACGACCTCGGCGCCCGCGACATCGCCACCGCCCAGGACGCCCACCTGCACACCGACATCCCCCGGCTGCGCGCGGGCGGCGTCGGCGCGCAGTACTGGTCGGTGTACGTCCGCTCGGACCTGCCCGACGCGGTCCCGGCGACGCTGGAGCAGATCGACTGCGTACGGCAGCTGATCGCCCGCTACCCGGCGGACCTGGCCCCGGCCCTGACCGCCGCCGACATGGAGGCGGCCCGCGCGCAGGGCCGTATCGCCTCCCTGATGGGCGCCGAGGGCGGCCACTCCATCGCGAACTCGCTGGGCACGCTTCGGGGCCTGTACGCGCTCGGCGTGCGCTACATGACGCTCACCCACAACGACAACGTGGCGTGGGCGGACTCGGCGACGGACGAGCAGGGCGTCGGCGGTCTGTCGGCCTTCGGGCGCGAGGTGGTCCGCGAGATGAACCGCCTGGGCATGCTGGTCGACCTGTCGCACGTGGCGGCGACGACCATGCGGGACGCGCTGGACACGTCGGCGGCCCCGGTGATCTTCTCGCACTCCTCCGCCCGGGCGGTCTGCGACCACCCGCGCAACGTCCCGGACGACGTCCTCGAACGCCTGCCCGCCAACGGGGGCATGGCCATGGTGACGTTCGTGCCGAAGTTCGTGCTCCAGGCCGCCGTCGACTGGACGGCCGCCGCGGACGAGAACATGCGCGCGCACGGCCTGCACCACCTCGACACCACCGAGGAGGGCATGAAGGTCCACCGGGCCTTCGAGGAGTCCAACCCGCGTCCGATCGCGACCGTGGCCACGGTCGCCGACCACCTCGACCACATGCGCGAGGTGGCCGGCGTCGACCACCTCGGCATCGGCGGCGACTACGACGGCACGGCCTTCACCCCCGACGGCCTGGACGACGTCTCGGGCTACCCCCGCCTCGTCGCCGAGCTGCTCGACCGGGGCTGGTCGAAGACCGACCTGGCCAAGCTGACCTGGCAGAACGCGGTACGCGTCCTGGGCGCCGCCGAGGACGTCGCCCGCGAACTCCAGGCCGCCCGGGGCCCGTCGAACGCCACGATCGGGGAACTGGACGGCTGACGCCGGCCGGCCGGTCCCCCGGAACCGGTCTAGGAGTGCTCGATCCGGCAGAGGCAGAACGGATGCCCTGCCGGATCGGCGTACACCCGGAAGTCCTTCTTCTCGCCGTCCTCCAGGTCCAGCGGCCGCGCCCCCAGCGCGAGCACCTTCTCGTGGGCGGCGTCCATCTCCTCCCACGTGGACCCGCCGTCGAAGTCGAGGTGGAACTGCTGGGCGTTGCGGTCCGCGCGCGGCCACTCCGGCGGGGTCAGGCCGGGCGCCCGCTGGAAGGCGAGCCGCGGGCCGTCCGCAAGGCGCAGGACGACCCAGTCGTCGTCCTGCGGCTCGGGCGTGCCGCCGCCGACGTCGGCGTAGAAAGCGGCGAGTGCGTGCGGGTCGGGGCAGTCGATCACGACGGAACGCAGACGTGCCACGGCGGGCATGGAAACCTCCTGGTGTCTTCCCTCGGTCAGCCGGCGCAGAGGCAGAACGGGTGCCCGGCCGGGTCGGCGTAAACCCGGAAGCCCCTGGCGCCCTGGTGGGCCAGCGGCTTCGCGCCGAGCGCGAGGACGCCCTTCTCGGACGCGTCCAGGTCCTCGACGTCCAGGTCGAGGTGGAACTGCTGCGAGGCGTCGGCGGCGGGCCACTTCGGCGGCACGAACCCGGGCGCCTTCTGGAAGGCGAGCGCCGGACCGCCCGGCACCTTGAGGTCGATCCAGTCGCCCTCGCCCTCGACGGTCCCGCCGAGCACCTCGGCGTAGAAACCGGCGAGCGCGCGCGGGTCGGGACAGTCCAGTACGACGACACCCAGCTTGGCGAGAGCCATGACTTCCTCCAGGACGAAGTAGGGGTTACCTGTAGGTTCGGGTAACCAGTAACCGTTACCGTATGCTCGCCGATGACCGGTAACCGCGCAATCTCTTTGCGAGGTACCGTCGCTGCCATGAGTGAGACATCGTCCGCGCCCGGCGGCCTGGCGCTGGTCGAGTCCCTGGTCAACACCTTGGACATCGAGACGGCCGCCGACTCGCTCGACACGGCCGACGGCCGCGCCCGCTTCGGGATCGACGAGGCGGAAGTGCCCCAGGCGCGCGAGCTGCGCGAGTCCCTGCGGGCCGCACTGCTCGCGCACGCCGGCCATCCCGCGCACCACCCGGTGACCCCCCTCGGCCGGCTGCTGGCGCGGGCCCCGCTGCTCGTCGCCGTCGACGACCGGGACGGCACCGCCACCCTCGCCCCCGCCGACACCGGGCCGCTGCTCTCCCGCGTCGCCGCCGCCGTCGCCGAGGCGCTGGTCGCGGGCACCTGGACGCGCCTGAAGGCGTGCGAGGCCGGCACCTGCCACTGGGCGTACTACGACCGCAGCCCGGCCGGCCGCCGCCGCTGGTGCTCGATGCAGGTGTGCGGGGCGCGCGCGAAGATGCGCCGGTACCGCGCCAGCAAGCCGTGAGCACGCCCGCGGTGGTGGGAGA
>NZ_JBHJUW010000089.1:0-35394 GCF_042268205.1 Streptomyces sp. NPDC056160 | reverse complement strand
AGCGTGTGCGTAGGCGCTGGTTTGTAGCGTTGCTGAACCCGAAGGCGGCGCGGGCGTCGAGCTTGATCACGCGGTTGATGCCCTCGCTTTTGGCGCTCCGGGGCCGACGGGTTCAGACCCCCCACGGAGTCGATGAAGTCAGACCCTCACGGGGCGAGGCACAACGTCACTTGTTGACGCAGGTGTTGCCGAAGGCGGGGTTCAGCAGCCCGATCACCGAGATCGTGTTGCCGCAGACGTTCACCGGCACGTGCACGGGCACCTGGATGACGTTGCCGGAGACGACGCCCGGGGACTGCACGGCGGCACCCTGGGCTCCGGAGTCGGCGGCGGCCAGGCCCGCGCCCGCGAGAACCAGCCCACCGGTGGCAACCGCGGCAGCGACGACCTTCTTGATCATTATTCCTCCTAGTTGGCAAAAGCGATCCCGTGTTGCTGATCGCATTACCTGTAACGAGGAGGGAGTAATGGAGCTACGAGCTTATGGTCGCATTCACCCTTCCCAGTCATTTCCGCACACGCGGCCGATTACCGGGGTCAAGCGGAAGCTGACCGAGGTCAGGAGGCGTCGAGGAAGCGGTCCAGCACGCGCACGCCGAACTTCAGGCCGTCCACCGGCACCCGCTCGTCCACGCCGTGGAACATGCCGGCGAAGTCCAGCTCCGGCGGCAGCTTCAGCGGCGCGAACCCGAAGCCCCGGATGCCCAGGTCGTCGAAGGACTTGGCGTCGGTGCCGCCGGAGAGCATGTACGGGATCGCCTTCGCGGCCGGGTCCTCCGCCAGCAGCGCGGACTGCATCGCCGCCACGAGGTCCCCGTCGAAGGTCGTCTCGACGGCCTTGTCGGCGTGCACGTCCTCGCGCTTGACCTCGGGGCCGAGGATCCGGTCGAGGTCGGTGAGGAACTCCTCCTCGAATCCGGGCAAGAAACGTCCGTCGACGTGCGCCGTGGCCTCGCCCGGGATCACGTTCACCTTGTAACCGGCGCCGAGCTGGGTCGGGTTGGCGGTGTTGCTCAGGGTCGCGCCGATCAGCTTGGCGATGCCGCCGAGCTTGGCGATCGTGCCCTCCATGTCCTCGGGGTCCAGCTCCGTGCCGAGCGCGTCGCCGAGTTCGTCGAGGAAGGCCCGGGTGGTCTTGGTCACCCGCACCGGGAACTTGTGGCGCCCCAGGCGGGCGACGGCCTCCGACAGCTCGGTGATCGCGTTGTCCCGGTGGACCATCGAGCCGTGGCCCGCGGTGCCGGCCACGGTCAGCTTCATCCAGTGCATGCCCTTCTCGGCCGTCTGGATCAGGTAGAGCCGCCGCTGCTCGCTGACCGTGAAGGAGAAGCCGCCGACCTCGCTGATCGCCTCGGTGACGCCCTCGAAGAGGTCCGGATGGTGGTCGACCAGGTGCCGGGCGCCGTACGTGCCGCCCGCCTCCTCGTCGGCGAGGAAGGCGAGCACGACGTCCCGAGGGGGCCTGCGCCCGCTGCGCAGCCGGTCGCGCACGACGGCCAGCGTCATCGCGTCCATGTCCTTCATGTCGACCGCGCCGCGCCCCCACACACACCCGTCCGCCACCTCGCCGGAGAAGGGGTGGTGGGTCCAGTCGTCGGCGTTGGCCGGTACGACGTCGGTGTGGCCGTGGATCAGCAGCGCGGGCCGGGACGGGTCCTCGCCCTCGATGCGGGCCACGGTGGAGGCTCGGCCCGGGTGCGACTCGAAGATCTTCGGCTCCAGGCCCACCTCGGCGAGCTTCTCGGCGACGTACTCGGCGGCCTTGCGCTCGCCGGGGCCCGAGTGGTCGCCGTAGTTGCTGGTGTCGATCTGGATCAGCTCACGGCAGAGGTCCACGACCTCGTCCTCGCCGGTGACGCCCCTGGCCGTGTCCGTCTCGCTCACGCTGCTTCCTCCCGCTGGTGTGCTGGTGGGCCACCTCGTGTGCCGGTGGTGTCCCCTCATCCTCCCTCCCTCCCCGGCTCCGCCCCAAGAGCGGTCCCGGCCCGTCACACTCCGTTCACGCGGGGGCCGGGGTGATCGGGCACCCCGGAAAGCCTGGTAATGTTTACGTCGTCGCCGCGAGGGAAACCCCGCACGACAGATACCTTGTCCGGGTGGCGGAATGGCAGACGCGCTAGCTTGAGGTGCTAGTGCCCTTTATCGGGCGTGGGGGTTCAAGTCCCCCCTCGGACACACAGGAGAACGGCGTCGACCACGGTCGGCGCCGTTCTCGCGTTGCGCCCGTCACGCGCGCGTGGCCCTCATGTGGTCCGTGAACCAGTCGCGGGCCAGGTCCGTCACCGTCTCCAGGGCGCCGGGCTCGCCGAAGAGGTGCGTCGCGCCCGGGACCACGGAGAGCTGGTTCTCGCAGGTCAGGGCAGTCTGTGCCTGGCGGTTGAGGTCCAGGACGGTCGGGTCGGCGCCGCCGACGACCAGCAGCGTGGGCGCGGTCACCGCGGCGAGGGCGGGCCCCGCCAGGTCCGGGCGTCCGCCCCGGGAGACGACGGCGGCGACACGGGCGTCGGGTTCCGCGGCGGCCCGCAGCGCCGCAGCGGCCCCGGTGCTGGCGCCGAAGTAGCCGACGGCGAGGTCACGGGCCTCGGACCGGGCGCGCAGCCAGCGGGTGGCGTCGGCGAGCCGCGCGGCCAGCAGGCGGGTGTCGAACACGTTGGTCCGGTGCCCGGCCTCCTCCTCGGTGAGCAGGTCGAACAGCAGGGTGCCGAGGCCGGCCCGGTTCAGCCCCGCGGCGACGTGGAGGTTGCGCGGGCTGTGCCGGCCGCTGCCGCTGCCGTGCGCGAAGACGACGATCCCGGCCGGGTCCGCGGGCACCGTCAGCCGCCCGCCCAGCCGCACGGCGCCCGCCGTCACCTCCACCTCCCGGTCGGCCGCCGCGCGCCGGGCGGCGGCCGGTGCGCGCCGCAGGCAGGCGACGACGTCCTCGTCGTCGAGCTGGGCGAAGTCGCCGTAGAACTGGCCCACGGCGAAGAATCCGAGGGGGGTCTCCAGGCTGACCAGTTCGTCGGCCTCGCCCGCGAGCCGCCGGGTCCAGTCCGGTGGTGCGACCGGCACCGCGAGCACGGTCCGCGCCGCGCCCCTGGCCCGCACCGTCCGGCAGGCGGCCCGCGCGGTCGAACCCGTGGCCACCCCGTCGTCGACGACCACGGCGGTCCGCCCGGCGACGGCGACCGGCGGGCGGTCGCCGCGGTAGCGCGCGGCCCGCCTGAGCAGTTCCCGCCGCTCGCGTTCCTCGACGCGTTCCAGCGCGTCCGGTGGGACGTGTGCCTGGCGCACGACCGAGTCGTCGACGACCCGTACCCCGTCCTCGCCGATCGCGCCCATGGCCAGCTCCGGCTGGGCGGGCACCCCCAGTTTCCGTACCAGGCAGAGGTCCAGCGGGGCGTCGAGCGCCGCCGCGACGGCCGCGGCAACCGGCACGCCGCCGCGCGGCAGTCCGAGCACCACGAGGTCCTGGCCGGCGAGGTGCCCGAGCCGGGCGCCGAGCCGCCTGCCCGCTTCGATCCGGTCCGTGAAGAGCACCGGGGGCTCCCTCACTCCCCGGTGGACCACAGCGGCGCGGAGGAGGTCGCCTCCGGCGCTCCGACCGCCTCGATGTCGCCGGCGGCGGCGCGCAGCAGGTCGCGCCCGAGCGCGATCAGGGCCCGGCCCGCGGCCAGTTCGTCGCCGATGTCGGGCACCGCGCAGTCGTAGGGGCTCCTGCGGGCCTCCGCGCAGCTCTCCAGGACGTTGTCACCGGTGTCCAGGACGATCCGGGCGGTGGTGTCCGGGTCGTGCTCGGACAGGTACAGGTTGAGCCGCCACTCCTTGACGGACACCGGCCGGCCGGTGTCCGCGGTGTCCACGGGTCGCGTCATCGTCGGTCCCTCCTGAGCTTCGTCGCCGGGACTGCGGGCCCCCTCTCGCACCCCTTCCACTGTGCCTCGGGCGCGTGCGTGCCGCGCGGTCGTGCCGGGGGGCGAGCGCCGGCGGTGTCCGCCGGGGGCGGCGGGCGCGGGCACAATGGGCGCCATGACCACGCGTTCCTGCCCGTGCGGGCTGACCGGGCCGTACGAGAAGTGCTGCGGCCGCTACCACGCCGGCGCCGCCGTCCCGAGCGCCGAGGCGCTGATGAGGTCGCGGTACAGCGCCTTCGTGCGGCAGGACGCCGGGTACCTGCTGCGCACCTGGCATCCGCGGACGCGGCCCGCGCGGCTGGACCTGGATCCGCAGCTGCGCTGGACGGGGCTTGAGATCCTGGGCACGGCGGACGGTTCCGCCTTCCACACCACCGGGACCGTGACGTTCCGGGCGTCCTACCGGGGCGGCTCGCTGCACGAGCGCAGCCGTTTCGAGCGGGTGGACGGGGCGTGGGCGTACGTGGACGGCGACTTCCTGGCGTAGAACCGTAGGACCTGGGGACCGTGGGTCCTGTCGTTCTACGGCGCCAGGATGTCCAGTTCCTGCAGCGCGCCGACGGTGATCTCGCGGGTCAGCCGTTCGGCGCGTTCGGCGTCGCGCTCGCGGACGGCCTCGGCGACCTGGACGTGGAGGGTGACGGCGGCGGGGTCGGGGTCCTCGAACATGACCTCGTGGTGGGTGCGGCCGGCCAGCACCTCGGCGACCACGTCGCCCAGGCGCGCGAACATCTCGTTGCCCGACGCGGTGAGGATCACCCGGTGGAAGGCCATGTCGTGGAAGAGGTACTCCTCCAGCCGGTGGCCGCGTGAGTTGGCCACCATGCCGAGGGCGCACTCGGTGAGTTCGGCGCACTGCTCGGGGCCCGCGTGCCGGGCGGCCAGTCCGGCCGCGACGGGTTCGACCGCCGAGCGCAGCACGGTGAGCGAGCGCAGTTGCCGCGGCCGGTCGGCGCCCGCCAGGCGCCAGCGGATGACCTGGGGGTCGTAGACGTTCCACTCGTTCTGGGGCAGGACGGTCACGCCGACGCGGCGGCGCGAGGCGACCAGGTGCATGGACTCCAGGACGCGCACCGCCTCGCGCATCACGGAGCGTGAGACGTCGAAACCCTGTGCCAGTTCGTCGGTGCGCAGGACGCTGCCCGGAGGGTACTCGCCCGCGGTGATGGCGGGGCCGAGGGAGTCCAGTACGCGGCCGTGCAGCCCCCGGCCCGGTGTGCTCATGCACTCAGCGTACGGGGCGGGTCACGGATTCAAAAAGTCAGACTTATAAGTCACAGTCTCTTGAATTCGTCGTACCTAATGGGTTTCAGTGTGGCGGACGCCGGATGTCGGCGTCCCATGTCGAGGAAGACAGCGAGGCAGTGATGCGCACCCCCCACGTCGTCGTGGTGATGGGCGTCGCCGGCACGGGCAAGACCACGATCGGTCCCCTGCTCGCGGCCCGGCTCGGCGTCCCGTACGCCGAGGGCGACGACTTCCACCCGCAGGCCAACATCGACAAGATGTCGGCCGGAATCCCGCTCGACGACGACGACCGGTGGCCCTGGCTCGACGCCATCGGCGGCTGGGCGCACGGGCGTGCGGGGCTCGGCGGGGTGGTCAGCAGCTCGGCGCTGAAGCGGTCGTACCGCGACCGGCTCAGGGCGGCGGCTCCCGGGATCGTCTTCGTCCATCTGACGGGCTCCCGGCAGCTCATCGAGGACCGGATGGCGCACCGCCAGGGTCACTTCATGCCGACCGCGCTGCTGGATTCCCAGTTCGCCACGCTCCAGCCGCTCCAGGCGGACGAGCGGGGCGTCGCGGTGGACGTCTCCGGCTCGCCGGAGGAGATCACCGCGCGCGCCGTGGCCGCGCTGGACGACCTCGACAGCACCACGCGGTCCGTCCCGGCCGAACCGTCCCCGCGGTGACGCCACTCCCCCACGGCCGCAGACCGCTCCACCTCTGAAACCCACCGTCCCTCTTCACCTCCAAGGGAACTCCCCGTGACCAGACTCAGCGTCGAGATGCTGGCAGCGGACGCGCCCCCGCCGATCACCTCGGCCGGACACGCCCAGCTGGGAATCGCCGTCCTGGCGGGCATCGCCGTCATCGTCCTGCTCATCACCAAGTTCAAGCTGCACGCCTTCCTGTCGCTGACCATCGGGTCACTGGTGCTCGGCGCGGTCGCCGGCGCGCCGCTGGACAAGGCGATCACCAGCTTCACCAGCGGCCTCGGTTCGACGGTCGCCGGTGTGGGCGTGCTGATCGCGCTGGGTGCGATCCTCGGCAAACTGCTCGCCGACTCGGGCGGCGCGGACCAGGTCGTCGACACGATCCTGGCGAAGGCCGGGGGCCGGGCGATGCCGTGGGCGATGGTGCTGATCGCCTCCGTGATCGGTCTGCCGCTGTTCTTCGAGGTCGGCATCGTGCTGCTGATCCCGGTGGTCCTGATGGTGGCCAAGCGCGGCAACTACTCCCTCATGCGGATCGGCATCCCGGCGCTGGCCGGTCTGTCGGTGATGCACGGGCTGATCCCGCCGCACCCCGGCCCGCTGGTCGCGATCGACGCGGTCAAGGCCAACCTGGGCGTGACGCTGGCGCTGGGCATAGTCGTGGCGATCCCGACCGTGATCATCGCCGGTCCGCTGTTCTCGAAGGTCGCGGCCCGCTGGGTGGACGTCCCCGCCCCGGACCGCATGCTCCCCGAGCGCGCCTCGGAGCAGCTGGAGCGGCGGCCGGGCTTCGGCGCCACGCTGGCCACGGTGCTGCTGCCGGTCGTGCTGATGCTGGCCAAGGCACTGGTCGACATCGTCATCGACGACCCGGCGAACATGACCCAGCGGGTCTTCGACGTGATCGGCTCGCCGCTGATCGCGCTGCTGGCCGCCGTGATCGTCGGCATCTTCACGCTGGGCCGCCCGGCCGGCTTCACCAAGGAGCGGATCAACTCCACCGTCGAGAAGGGCCTCATGCCCATCGCGGGCGTCATGCTCATCGTCGGTGCGGGCGGCGGCTTCAAGCAGACGCTGATCGACTGCGGTGTGGGCCAGATGATCCTGGACATCTCCAAGAGCTGGTCGATCCCCGCGGTGCTGCTGGCCTGGCTGATCGCGGTGGTGATCCGGCTCGCGACCGGTTCGGCGACCGTGGCGACCGTCTCGGCGGCCGGTCTGGTCGCGCCGCTGGCGGCCGACATGTCGACCACCCACGCCGCCCTGCTGGTGCTGGCGATCGGCGCCGGTTCGCTCTTCTTCAGCCATGTCAACGACGCCGGCTTCTGGCTGGTGAAGGAGTACTTCGGGCTGGAGGTCGGCCAGACGATCAAGACCTGGTCACTGATGGAGACGATCCTCTCCGTGGTGGCCGGCGCCCTGGTCCTCGCCCTCTCCCTGATCTTGTAGGGGTACGGCGATGACGGCTCACCCCCTCTTCGACATCGGCGGCCGGACCGCCCTGGTCACCGGCTCCTCGCGGGGCATAGGACTGGCCCTGGCCCGCGGCCTGGCCGAGGCCGGCTGCACGGTCGTGCTCAACGGCCGCGACGGCGGCGCGCTCGCGAAGGCGGCCGCCGGAGTGCCCGGCGGCCGGGTGCACACGGCGGCGTTCGACGTGACCGACGGCGCCTCGGTGGCCGCCGGGATCGCGGACGTCGAGGAGCGGGTGGGCCCGCTCGACATCCTGGTGAACAACGCGGGCATGCAACTGCGCGCGCCGCTCCTGGAGTTCACGGACACGGACTGGCACCGGATCCTGGACACCAACCTCACCAGCGCCTTCCTCGTCGGGCGGGAGGCCGCCCGGCGGATGACCGGCCGCGGCCACGGCAAGATCATCAACATCTGCTCGCTGCAGAGCGAGGTGGTCCGCCCGGGCATCGCGCCGTACGCGGCGACCAAGGGCGCGCTGAAGATGCTGACCAAGGGCATGTGCGCCGACTGGGGCCCGTACGGGGTGCAGGTCAACGGGCTCGGGCCCGGCTACATCGAGACCGAGCTGACCCGTCCCCTGGTCGAGGACGAGGAGTTCAGCGGGTGGGTGCGCCGCCGCACCCCGGCCGGCCGCTGGGGACGTACCGCGGACCTGGTGGGCGGGGTGCTCTTCCTCGCCTCCCCGGCCGCGGACTTCGTCTCCGGGCAGGTGCTGTACGTCGACGGCGGCATGACGAGTGTGCTGTAGGGGGCCGGCGGTGCGCGCTTGTGTGATCCACGCTCAGGGCGACCTGCGCGTCGAGGAGGCGCCCGAGCCCGAGCCCGGCCCCGGGCAGGCGCTGGTCGCCGTCCGCTACGGCGGAGTGTGCGGCTCCGACCTGCACTACTGGCGTCACGGCGGGGTCGGGGACTTCCGGCTGAGGGAGCCGATGGTGCTCGGGCACGAGGTGGTCGGCACGGTCGTCTCCTACGGCCCCGGCGCCACCGGTCCGGCCCCCGGCACGGCCGTGGCGGTGCACCCGGCGACCCCGTGCGGGACCTGCCCGGAGTGCGCGGACGGCCGTGAGAACGTCTGCCGGGACACCCGCTACCTCGGCAGCGCCGCCCGTTTCCCGCACGTCCAGGGCGGCTTCGCGGCGCGCGTGACCGTCCCGGCCGGGCAGGTCAGGCCGCTTCCGACGGGCCTGGACCTGCGCCGGGCCGCCCTCGCCGAACCGCTGTCGGTGGCGCTGCACGCGGTGCGCCGGGCCGGGGACGTGACCGGCCGGCACGTGCTGGTGACCGGGGCCGGACCGATCGGCTGCCTGGTCGTCGCGGCGGTCCGGGCGGCGGGCGCGGCCCGCGTGACCGTCACCGACCTCGTGCCGCGCGCGCTGCGGTACGCCTCGGCCGCCGGCGCCGACACGGTCGTACGGGCCGACGATCCGGTGGACCCGGGGTGGCCCACCGAGGTGGACGTGGCCGTGGAGGCCTCCGGGGTGGCGGCCGGGCTCGACGCGTGCCTGCGTCTGGTGCGGCGCGGCGGGGTGGTCGTCCAGTTGGGGATGCTGCCGCCCGGGCAGTCGCCGTTCGCCGGGAACCTCGTCGTCAGCCGGGAGATCGAGCTGCGCGGGGCGTTCCGCTTCGGTACGGAGTTCGACGGGGCGCTGCGGCTGCTGGCCGCCGAACCCGCCTTCGACGAGCTGGTCAGCGCCGTGGTCCCGGTGCGGGACGCCGAGGCGGCGTTCGCGCTGGCGGCGGACCGCACGCGGTCCTGCAAGGTGCTGCTGGACTTCGGGGACCCCGAGGGCCGCGAGGACGCGGGGGACGGGGCGGACGTGGGCGATCCAGGGGGCCCCGGGGGTCTCGGGGGCCCCGGGAGCTGAACCTCTCTCACGGCCTCCACAGCCGGTGTTCGTGCTCCGCCCACCTCCGGCTCACCATGCCGGTGCGCAGGCCGCGGCGGGCCTCGGGATCGCCGAGGGCCATGCCGATGTGACCGGCCAGCACGACACCGATGGTCAGGGCGAGCCAGTCGTGGACGAAGGTGGCGCTGGTGCGCCACATCAGCGGGGTGAGGTGGGTGAACCACATCATCAGGCCGGTGCCGAGCATGACCAGGGCGGCCCCCGCGATCCACGCGGCGTAGATCTTCTGCCCGGCGTTGAACTTGCCCGCGGGACGCGCGGCGGGCCGCCGGTCGCGGCGCAGGACGGCGCGCAGCCAGAGCGTGTCGTGCCGGCCGAAGCGGTTGAGGAGGCGCAGGTCGGCGCGGAGGGCTCGAGAGGCCAGGCCCAGCAGGACCGGGACGGGCAGCGCGAGGCCCGCGCACTCGTGGACGCGGACGACCAGTTCGCGGCGGCCGACGAGCACCGCGAGCTGGGGGATGTACAGGCAGGCGGCCGTCAGCACGCACACGCCCATCAGCACGGCCGTGCCGCGGTGCACCCACCGCTGGGCGGCGCCGAAGCGGCGGACGTCACGGGCGGGCGGGGCCGCGGTCTCAACCGGTGGGGACATCGCTGCGTCCGTTCGAACGGCCGACCCAGGCGTCGACGTCGTAGCCCCGGTCCTCCCAGTAGCCGGGCCGGACCTCGTCGGTGACGGTGATGCCGGAGAGCCACTTGGCGGACTTGTAGAAGTACATGGGGGCGACGTACAGGCGCACCGGGCCGCCGTGGTCGTGGCCGAGGTCCTTGTCCTGCATGCGCAGCGCGACCAGGACGTCCGGGCGGCGGGCCTGGCCGAGGGTGAGGCTCTCGGTGTAGGTGCCGTCGAAGCAGGTGAAGCGGACGGCCCGCGCCGTGCGGCGGACCCCGGCGGCCTCCAGGAGCCGGGCGAGCCGTACGCCCTCGAAGGCCGTGCGGGGCACCCGCCAGCCGGTGACGCACTGGACGTCGCGGACCATGCGGGTCTGCGGCAGGGCCCTGAGGTCGGCCAGCGTGTACGTCGCCGGGTGGTCGACCAGGCCGTCGACTCTCAGGCGGTAGCCGGTGGCGTCCTCGCGGGGGACGGAGGCGGCGACCGAGTAGTAGCGGAAACCGCCGCCGTTGGGCAGCAGACCGGTCAGGCCGGTGGGGTCGTTGCCGGAGGCGGCACCCAGGAAGCCCTCCAGGCCGCGTTGCAGGCCGGGCGCGGCGACCACGCCGAGGGCGCCCAGGCCCAGGGTGGCGAGGAAGACGCGGCGGCCGACGGGCCGCCCCTCCTCCTCGGGCGGGAAGCGGTCGCGGCTCGGTTCCTCGGACGGGCCGTCCGGGCGGCCCGGTCCCTCGGACGGTTCGGGGTTCACGTCTTCATTCGAGCACCCCGGCCCCCGGGGTGCCAGGGTTCCCGGGCGCCCGTCAGACTTCCGTCATCTTTCGGGGCGCGCAGCTTTTGCGTCGCGCATCTTTCGCGGCGCGCGCCTTTTGCGTCGCACAGCTCTTCGCGGCACGGGCCTTTTGCGTCGCGCGCCTTTCGCTGCGCGCGCCTTTCGCTGCGCGCGCCTTTCGCTGCGCGCGCCTTTCGCTGCACGCGCCTTTCGCTGCACGCGCCTTTTGCCGCACGCACCCCTTGCGTCGCGTGGCGTCGGACCGGCCGGGCCGGCGCCACCGGCTCGCCCCGTCCCGCGGCGCGCGCGGACCGCCTGTCGACGGCTCTGCGTCAACGCGGCGCGGCCGGCGGCCGGTTCGGCGACGGCACGTCAACTCGGCTTGGGCGCACGGTACTTGCGAGACGGGCGCGGTCGGCCTCACCGAGGCCGGTCCCGCCCGCGTGACCGACCCGGGCGACTCACCCGTGTGGCGTACGCCATGGCGAAGTCCGCCGGTGCGGCCCACCATGGCCGTACTGCCGTGCCATCGCCCCGACGCGCACGGCGTCGTGGCCGAGTCGACTGCGCGGATCCGGGTACTCGTACCGGCGAACGGCGCTCCAGGACGCTACAGTCGGCCATTACGCACCCCGTGGCCCGGCCGGATGATCGAGGTACGCAGCGTGTCGGTTCTGGTTCTGATTCTCGCCGTGAGTGCCGCCTGCTGCCTGGGCTTCGGTTTCGTGCTCCAGCAGAACGCGGCCCAGCGGGCTCCGCTCAACGACTTCCTCTCGCCGCGGCTGCTGCTCGACCTGGTCAAGGTGCCGCGCTGGCTGGGCGGGCTCGCCCTGATGGTGGCCGGCATGGTGCTGGGCGCGGTGGCCCTGGGCCGGGGCGAGATCTCCCTGGTGGAACCGCTGCTGGCGACGAACCTGCTGTTCGCGCTCGCACTGTCGCGCAGACAGACCCGGCAGCCGCTGGGCCGGCAGGGCTGGCTGGGCCTCGCGCTGCTGGCCGGCGGCGTGACGTCGTTCATCCTGGCGGGCCAGCCGCGGGCGGGCAGCGCGGTCACCGATCCGCTGCGGCACTGGCTGATCATCGGGACCATGGTGGGCGCGGCGCTGCTGCTGACCACCTGTGCCAAGCGGTCCCGGCTCAGCTGGGGGCCGGTGCTGCTCGCGGTGGCCGCGGGGCTGCTGTACGGCGTGCAGGACGCGCTCACCCGGGTGAGCGGGCAGCGGTTCTCGGCGGGCGGCTGGGCGGAGCTGTTCGCGAGCTGGCAGCCGTACGGCCTGCTGGTGATCGGTGTCACCGGGCTGATCCTCGTGCAGAGCGCCTTCGAGACGGCGCCGCTGCGCATGTCGCTGCCCGCGCTCACCGCGTCCGAGCCGCTGGCCGGGATCGCCTGCGGGGTCGGTTTCCTCGGTGACCGGCTGCGCACCGACATCAGCGCGCTGACCTGGGAGGCGGTGGGTCTCGCGGCGATCGTGACGGGCATCGTCCTGCTCGGCCTGCATCCGGCGATGCCGTGCGGCGCCTCGGTGCCCGAGCAGAAACGGAAGCTGCAACCACGCTGATCCGCACGGCCACCGCCTTTGGGCGCGGCCTGCTTGGATGGGGGCATGAGCGCTGCGGACGAGATCCTCGACATCGTCGACGCCGACGACCGCGTCATCGGGCGGGCCCCCCGCGGGGAGGTCTACGCCGGCGGGCTGCGGCACCGCTGCGTCTTCGTCGAGGCCCGCGACGCCCGGGGGCGGCTCTTCGTGCACCGCCGTACGGCGACCAAGCTGGTCTTCCCCTCCCTGCACGACCTGTTCGTGGGCGGTGTCGTGGGAGCCGGGGAGAGCTACGACGACGCGGCGCTGCGCGAGGCCGAGGAGGAACTGGGCGTGTCGGGGCTGCCCCGGCCCGAGTACCTGTTCAAGTTCCTGTACGACGACGGCGCGGGCCGCAGCTGGTGGTCGGCGGTGTACGAGGTCCGCTGCGAGCTGCCGGTGCGTCCGCAGGCCGAGGAGGTGGCCTGGCACGGCTTCCTGGCCGAGGAGGAGGTCGAGCGGAGGCTGGGCGAGTGGGAGTGGGTGCCCGACGGCCTCGCCGCCTACGAGCGCCTGAAGGCCCACAGGTCGGCCCGGTGACGGCGCCCGTGCCCCTCCGGGGTCCGTCGGCACGCACCTGGGTAGGGTCCCTCCCGTGATCGACTTCGCACGGAACGTCCGCCTGTGGTTCGCCCCCGAGGAGGTCAGGGAGGAGGGCCGCACCCCGGACTACCGCTTCTCGCTGGCGAACGAGCGGACCTTCCTGGCCTGGCTGCGCACCGCGCTCGCGCTCATCGGCGGCGGCTTCGCGGTGGACCAGTTCCTGCCGCACCTGGGATGGGCCTGGCGCATCGGTCTCGCGCTCGCCCTGCTCGCCGCGGGCGTGCTGTGCTCGCTGCGCGCGGTCAACCACTGGGTGCGCTGCGAGCGGGCGATGCGCCGCGGCGAGGACCTGCCCGCGTCGCGCTTCCCGGCGCTGCTGGGCATCGTCGTGGCGGTCGTGGCCGTCGCGATGGTCGTGGTGGTCCTGGCGGGACGGGCGGGGTGAGTGGGGCGGCCGGGGAGGGCGCGCCCGGGGCCGCTCCCGTGCGCGACCCCGGTCTGCAGCCGGAGCGGACGCGGCTCGCCTGGCGGCGTACGACGCTGTCCGGCACGGTGGCGGCGGTGCTCGCCGTCAAGACGGCCCTGCACGGCGGTGTCTCCCCCGCCGGTGTCCTCGTCTGTGCGCTGTGCTGTCTGCTCTGGCTGGGTTTCGTGCTGCTGGCCCAGTTCCGCATCCGCCGGCTCGCGGGCGCGGCGGCTCCGCCCGCCCTCACCGCGCGGCTCGCCACCGCGGCGGTGCTGTGCACGGTGGCGATGGCGGTGTGCGCGGCGGTGCTGGTCTTCTGAGGCCCCGCCGTTCATCTGACGCCACCGTCACGCTTCTGACGCCACCGTCACGCCCTGCGTCCCCTGGCTCCAGGACCCCACCGTCACGCCTTACGTCCTCTGGTCCCAGGACCCCACCGTCACGACGATCTTCCCGCGGGTGCGGCCCTCCTGGCTGCGCCGCTGCGCGTCCGCCGCACGGGTCAGCGGGAACGTCTCGGCCACGTGCACGCCCAGCACGCCCTGCTCGGCCAGCTCGGTCAGGTGCAGCAGGTCCTCGGCGTCGGGGCGGACGAAGCAGTAGCTGCCGCCGTGGGCGACCACCTCGGGGTCGGCGATGGACGCCAGGCGGCCCTCGGGCGCGAGCAGGTGGGCGGAGGTCCTTGTGGTCTCGCCGCCGATCGTGTCGAACACGGCGGCCACCCCCTCGGGCGCGAGTGAGCGCACCCGCTCGGCCAGTCCGTCGCCGTAGGTGACCGGCTCGCCGCCCAGGGTGCGTACGTAGTCGTGGTTGCGTTCGCTCGCGGTGCCGATCACGCGGGCCCCCAGGTGGGTGGCGAGCTGGACGGCGAACGAGCCGACCCCGCCCGCGGCGGCGTGCACGAGGACGGTCTCGCCGCGCTCGACCCGGAGGGTGCCGACGAGCACCTGGTAGGCGGTGAGTCCGGCCAGCGGCAGCCCGGACGCCTCCTCGAAGGAGAGGTTGCGCGGTTTGCGGGCGAGTGTCCGCACCGGGGCGGCGACGTACTCGGCGAGGGTGCCGCGGGACAGGAAGTCCTCGCGGACGTAGCCGATGACCTCGTCGCCGGCCGCGAACTCGGTGACGGCGGCGCCCGGCCGCACCACCACCCCGGCGAGGTCCCAGCCCGGCACCACCGGGAAGACCGGGTCGAGCAGGCCGTCCAGGTGGCCCTCGCGGCACTTCCAGTCGACCGGGTTCACGGCCGCCGCCCGTACCTCCACCAGCACCGAGTCGGGGCCGACCTTGGGGTCGCGGACCTCCCCGTACTCGAGCACCTCGGGTCCGCCGTAGCGGCTGTAGCTGATGCCCTTCATGGCACCGACCTTCCGGGACGGCCGCCCGTCACGCAACCCGGAACGCGCTCACGGCCGCAGTGCCCTCAGCAGCAGGTCGGCCAGGTGGTCGGCGAGCTGCTGAGGGGTGAGCGGGCCGTCGGGGCGGTACCAGGTGGACAGGTGATGGACGGAGCCGAAGTGGTAGTCGACGACCAGGTCGGCGGGGGTCGCCTTGGAGAAGACACCCTTCTCCTGGCCTTCTTCGATGAGCGCGCGGAAGCGTTCGTGGTAGCGCCGGCGCTCGGCGCGCACCTGCTTGTTCTTCTCCGGGCCGAGGTGGTGCATGGACCGGAAGAAGATCATCGCATCGTCGAGGTTGTCGATCGTGGTGACGACGACGTCGGCGGCGGCGTCCCGGACCCGCTTCTCGACGGGTTCGTCGGCGTCGGCGAAGGCGTCCAGCCGCTCCTGCTGGAGGCGCAGCATGCGCGCGTACACCTCGTGCAGGAGGTCGTCCTTGGAGCCGAAGTAGTGATAGAGCGCACCCTTGGTGACCCCTGCCGCCTCGACGATCTCCTGCACCGAGGTGCGGTCGTAGCCCTGGTCGGCGAAGAGCCGGGTGGCGGCGGCCAGCAGCCGCTGGGGCACGGGGGGCCCGGCCGTCTCCGTCGTCCTGGGCACTGCCGCCACCTGCCTTTCCGTGGTCTACCTGGTGTCGTGCCGGGAACGCAGTTCCCGACGGAGGATCTTCCCACTCGCCGTCTTCGGCAACTCCGGCAGGATCTCCACCTGCCGGGGATACTTGTAGGCGGCCAGTCTCTCCTTGCAGTACGCGGCGAGTTCGTCCGGGTCCGCCTCGGCGTCCGGGCGGAGGCTGATGTAGGCCTTCACGGTCTCCCCGCGGTAGCCGTCGGGGACGCCGACGACGGCCGCCTCGCGCACCGCCGGATGGGTGTAGAGGACGTCCTCGACCTCGCGCGGCCACACCTTGAAGCCGGACGCGTTGATCATGTCCTTCTTGCGGTCGACGACGTACAGCCAGCCCTGCTCGTCCATGAACCCGATGTCGCCGGTGCGCAATTCCCCCGCGGGGAAGGTCTCGGCGGTGGCGTCGGGGCGCCGCCAGTAGCCGGGCACGACCTGGGGGCCGCGCACGACGATCTCGCCCTGCTCGCCGAAGGGCACCTCGGCACCGGTGTCGTCGACGATCCGTACGACCGTGTCGGGGCCGGGCACGCCCACGGCGAGCGTCCCGGAGACCGGGTCGACGGGGGCTTCGCGCCCCGGTGGCACGGAGGCGCAGGGCGCGGTGCACTCGGTGAGGCCGTAGCCGTTGCGGATGTAGGGGCCGAAGGCGGACCGGAACTTCTCCACCAGCGCGGGTGGCAGCGGGGCGCCGCCGGAGGAGATGACGTGGAAGGAGGAGAAGTGGTCCGGGGTGACCGCCGGGTGGGCGGCGAGCGCCATGAAGGCGGTGGACGGGCCGACGGTGTAGTGCGGGCGGTGCTCGGCGAACGCCTCCAGCACGACCGAGGGCTCGAAGCGGTACGCCAGCACGAGCGTGCCCGCGCTGTTCAGACAGGCGCCGAACTGGCAGACCATGCCCGTGATGTGGAACAGCGGGGCCAGCGCGAAGTAGACGGGCGCCGCGGGCAGGTCCAGGCCGGTGCGCTGCCGCTCGGCGTTGTACATGATGTTGCCGTGCGTGTTGGTGGCGCCCTTGGGCTTGCCGCTGGTGCCGGAGGTGTAGCTGATCAGCGCGGTCTCGGCGGCTGCCGGGGCGGGGATGGCGGGGGCCGGGTGGCCGGCGCGGGCCACGGTGGTGAGGTCGTCGGCGTCCGCGGCGGGCAACAGCCGTTCGAAGGCGAGCACGCGGGTGTCGTCGCGGGTCTGGAAGTCCCGTTCGCACGCGGTGAGCACGATCCGCACGGGCGAGTCGGCGGCCGTGGCGCGCAGGTAGGAGTCCCAGGCCCGGTCGGAGCAGACCAGCGCGGCCACCTCGCCGTCCTTCAGGACGTGGGCGACCTCCGCCGACTTGTACATCGGGTTGACCGGGACCACGGTGGCGCCCGCCTTCCAGGCGCCGAGGACGGCGAGCACGAAGTGCGGGGAGTTCTGCAGGACGACGGCCACCCGGTCGCCCCGGCGCAGGCCGCGCGCGGCGAGGTGCCCGGCCACCGAATCGCTCAGCTCGTCGGTCTCGCGGTAGGTGAGACGGGCGTCGAAGTAGGCGAGGAAGGTGCGGTCGGGTGCTTCGGCGGCCGACCGCCGCAGGGCGTGCACCAGGGAGTCGGCGGGGTCGACGGGGGCGCGCTGGGCCTCGTCGAGGAGGTGCAGCCAGGGCTTGGCCGCGTACCGGGAGCCGGGGATGGGGGCGGCGGTCACCGGGTCTCCTCCCAGGTGCGCTGGATGCGGTTCATGTGCGTCAGCCAGCGGTCGGGGTCGCCTGCGCGGGTCTGGTGGAAGCCGGCGACTTCGGGGTGCGGCAGGATGAGGAAGCGGTCCTCGGCGATACCCTTGAACAGGGCGTCGGCCACTTCCTCCGGTTCGATCGCCGTGGGCTTGAGCACCAGGTCGCCCGCGCTGCCGGTGGCGGCGAGCATGTCGGTGCGCACGCCCTGCGGGCAGATGGCGTGGACCTTGACGCCGCGGTGGCGGTACGTCAGCGACAGCCATTCGGCGAAGGCGTACGCGCCGTGCTTGGTGACGCTGTACGGGGCCGCGCCGATCATGGTGAGCAGTCCGGCCGCGGAGACGGTGGAGACGAACCGGCCGCTGCCGCGTGCCAGCCAGGCCGGGAGCAGGGCCTCGGCGGCGCGGACGTGGGCCATGACGTTGACGTCCCAGGCCCGCGCCCAGACCTCCTCGCCGGCCGCCTCGGTACCGGCGCAGCCGACCCCCGCGTTGGCGCAGTAGACGTCGACGGTGCCGCCGAGCGCGTCGCGGGCGTCGGCGACGATCGCGGAGGCGTCCCCGGGCAGGGCGATACCGCCGGTCTCCTCGGCGACGGCGGCGGCCCGTGCGGCGTCGAGGTCGTTGACGACGACCTTCGCGCCCTCGGCGGCGAAGCGGCGGGCGAGTGCGGCTCCGATGCCGCTCCCGGCTCCGGTGACGACCACTCCCGCACCCTGAACGGCTTGCACCATCGGTCTCCTTCGACACGGCACGCTACGGCTCTGCCGAACACACTAACCGGTCGGTATGTGGCGCGGGAAGAGGTGGCACGCCACCGGCGGCACCAGCGGCACAGCCAGTGGTGTAGACCTCGGGCACTCCCGCAGGTTCGTTCCCAGCGGCCCGGGGCGCGCGCTAGCGTGCGTGCGCATGACACCCGCCCTGATCACGGAGGTCGCCGCATGAAGCTGTCCAGACGGAGTCTGCTCGCCGGCACGGCCGCGGTCGCGGCCTCGGCCGGGCCGGCCGCACGGGCCGAGGCGGCCCCGCGGGGCCCCGGCCGGCCGCTGCGGACCGGCTTCGAACGGCTGGCCGCCGACGGCTACGCGGCGCTCGCCGGGCAGCGGATCGGCATCGTCACCAACCCGACCGGCATCACCCGCGACGTGCGGCACATCGTGGACGTGATGCACGCCGACCGCCGGGTGGACCTGCTCGCCGTCTTCGGCCCGGAGCACGGTTTCCGCGGCACCGCGCAGGCGGGCGGCTCCGAGGGCCGCTACGACGACCCGGCCACCGGGCTGCCGGTGTACGACACGTACCTCAAGAGCGGGCAGCCGCTCGCCGACGTCTTCACCGCCTCGGGTGTGGACACGGTCGTCTTCGACATCCAGGACGCCGGCGCCCGCTTCTACACCTACATCTGGACCCTGTACGACTGCATGGAGGCCGCCGCCCTCGCCGGGAAGCGGTTCGTGGTGCTGGACCGCCCGAACCCGGTGACCGGCAGACAGGCGCTGGGTCCGGTCCTGCACAAGGAGTTCGCGACCTTCGTCGGGCGGCAGCCGATCGCGCAGGCGCACGGTATGACGGTGGCGGAGCTGGCCCGGCTGTTCAACGGCGAGTTCCTGACCACGCCGGTGCGGCTGGAGACCGTCCTGATGACCGGCTGGCGGCGCTCCGACTTCTACGACGCCTCCGGGCTGCCCTGGGTGCCGCCGAGCCCGAACATGCCGACCACCGACACGGCCCTCGTCTACTCCGGGACCTGCCTGTTCGAGGGCACGAACCTCTCCGAGGGCCGGGGCACCACCCGCCCCTTCGAACTCCTCGGCGCGGAGGGCATCGACGGGCGCTGGGCGGACGCCGCGAACGCGCTGGGGCTGCCCGGGGTGCGCTTCCGCGAGGCGTACTTCGCGCCCACCTTCTCCAAGTTCCAGGGGAAGACGGTCGGCGGGGTGCAGATCCACGTGCACGACCGGGACGCCTTCGACCCGGTACGGACCGGCATCGCGCTGCTGGTGACCGCGAAGCGGGTCTGGGACGGCTTCACCTGGCGGCCGGACGACTGGATCGACAAGCTCACCGGTTCCGCGCGGGTGCGCACGATGATCGACGCGGGTGCGGACACCGACGAGGTGGCGGGCGGCTGGCACGAGGAGCTGGCCGCGTTCCGCGCGACGCGCCGGCACTACCTCCTGTACCGGTGAGACGCCCGCCGTGCCCGTGCGGCGCCCGCCGTGCCCGGGAGGCGGCCGTGCCGCCCCTGCGGCGGCCGGAATTACTCCTTACGGGAGTGTCCTGACGTATGGCCAACGTCCCCCGATCGCAGGACGATGCACCACACATCGCACCGCTTCGGGGGACGAGGGGGTCCGGCCATGGCGGACACGGGGACGGGTGTCGCTCCCTACTGGGAGCTGACCTTCGACGCCGACGGGGACGTGGACGCCCCGGAACGGGACCGGCTGCTCGCCGGGGCCCGCGCGAGCGGCGTGCGCGACCTGATCGTCTTCGCGCACGGCTGGAACAACGACCGTTCCGGCGCGACCCGGCTCTACCGTCAGTTCTTCGCCCCCGTCCCGGGTCTCGCGCCGGCCGCGCGGATCGGGTACGTGGGGGTGATCTGGCCGTCGATGCGCTTCTGCGACGAGCCGATCCCCGACTTCCCGCGCTCCACCGCGGCGGGGCCCGCGCCCGGCCCGGCGCTCGACGAGGACACCCGGCACGCTCTCCTGGAGACCTTCCCGGGGCGGGCCACGGTGGTGGACCGGCTCGCGCGGATGCTGGACCAGCACTCCCACGACGAGGCCGCCCTGGAGGAGTTCGGGCGGCTGGTGGGGCTGCTGGCGGAGTTGGTGCCGCCGGGGCCGCAGGCGCACTTCACGGCGGACACGGTGGCGGAGGGCGTCCCCGAGCACGCGCCGGGGATGTTCACGCGGCCGGCGGTGGACGTCTGCGCCGAGTTCGCGCAGGCGGCGGCACAGGCGGAGCAGGCGGCGCGAGCGGGGCAGTCGGGTTCAGCGGGCCAGGAGTCGTTCTCGTTGCCGAACCCGTGGGACGGCGCGAAGGAACTGCTGCGGCAGGCGACGTACTACACGATGAAGCGGCGCGCGGGCGCCGTCGGCGAGCGCGGGCTCGGACCGGCGGTCGGCCGGCTCGCGGAGGCGGTCCCGGACCTGCGCGTCCATCTGGTCGGGCACAGTTTCGGCGGGCGGCTGGTGTCGTTCGCGCTGCGCGGGCTGCCACCGGGGGTGCGGGCGGTGAAGTCCGTGACCCTGCTCCAGGGGGCCTTCTCGCACTACGCGTTCGCCGCCCGGCTGCCCGGCGACCCGCGCGCGGGAGGCGTGCTCCAGGGGCAGGAGCACCGGGTGGACGGTCCCCTGGTGTGCTGCTCCTCGCACTTCGACACCGCGCTCGGCACGTTCTACCCGCTGGCGTCACGGATGGCGGACGACGACCGGTCGGTGCTGGGCGTGGACGTCGGCGCGCTGCTCGGCACCCGCTGGGGTGCGATGGGGCACGACGGGGTGCAGGCGGTGCCGGGTACGCGCGCGTGCACCCTGGCCGAGGCGACGAGCGGTCCGCTGCCCGTCTCCGGCTGCGTGAACGTGGACGCGGCCGAGGTGGTCAGACGCGGTGGGCCGCCGGCCGGTGCGCACAGCGACATCGTGCACCCGGAACTGGCCCACCTGGTGCTGGCGGCGGGCCGCATCGCGTGACCCGCCGCCGGCACCCGGACGTCACCGGTGGGAGGTGTACTCCACCACCTGCTGGAAGGTGGGCCGGTTCTGCCAGCTGATCCTGCCGTGCTTGATGCCGCCCAAGGGGCGCTGGGCGATCGAGTCGGCGCACCACTGGTCGCCCGCCGCACACTGGTCGTCGCCCGGGTAGACCTGGGCCGCGGTCAGTCCTGCCGCCTGCTTCAGCGTGGCGGCCAGGGTGTCGTGGCAGGCGGTGAGGCTGCCGGCACCGCAGTACTTCTGTGCCAGCGGGCCCCTCACCTGCTCACCGAGCACCGCCCGGATGTCCTTGTCGACATAGCTCCACCAGCCGTACTGGAAGGCGCTTCCGGCGTGCGAGCCGGTCGGGCCGTGGCCGGCCGAGGGGGACTCGTCGACGGGCAGGTTGGCGCCGAAGGCGGTGAACAGGTCGCTGCCGAGGCCCGGTTCGAACTCGGCCTTGACCAGCAGCGGCCACCAGGCGTCCAGGATGCGGATCGCGTCGGCGTCGGCGTACTTCTTGGAACCGGCCGAGGTCTCGGTGCGGTGGGCGCCCGCGGCCAGCCAGGCCCGCAGCTTGTCCACCGCCGCCGCTGCCGCCGGGTCGGTGACCGGCGAGCTGTCGAGCACCTTGAGCAGCTTGGGCAGCACGTCCTCGGCACGCAGGTCGGCGACGGCCGCGTCCGCCATCGCCCGGGTGAGCGAGGCCCTGGTCACCCCGCCGGAGGCGACGAGCTTTCTCACCCGGTCCTCCAGCAGGTTGCCGCGGTGCACCGAGCCCTCGCCCCAGGGCGCCGCCGCGTAGTCCTCGGCCTGCTTGTTGTTCCAGGAGATGTAGTAGTCCTGGTCCACGGAGTTGGGGTGCGCGGCGGGCGCGGTGTAGTCGGCGGTGTTGGTCGCCGGGTCCCAGCCGCGCCACTCGTAGGCCGGCTGCGCCCACACCGGGAACTCGGCGTCGACGCCGTCGGCCCGCACCGGGTTGTCACCGCTGTTGTAGTAGGCGGTGTGCCGGGAGTCGGCGTAGAACCAGTTGAACGTGAAGTTGATGTGCTGCGCGGCCTTCTGGAAGTCCTGCGGGCCCTGGACGAAGTCGGGGTCGTTGAGCATCTGGAAGCCGATGATCGAGTCGGCCTCGTGCAGGTAGGAGGAGCGCAGGGTGGTGTAGGCGACCTTCTTGCCGCCGACGGTGGCGCGGTACTGGACCGGACCGTACTTGGTGCGCCACACCCGCATCGTGTACGAGCCGGCCTTGGTGCCGTCGGCGACGGTGGGCTTCCAGGCGTTGGCCTGCTGGACCTGGTCCATGGCCGTGCAGGTGCCGTGATAGAGGTAGTGGTGGTCGTCCTGGCACAGCTCGACGGCGTAGGTGTCGATGATGTCCTGGCCGGAGGTCGTGGCGCTCCACGAGTAGTCCTGGCCGCGGCCGAGTTCGACGTACATGCTCAGGCCCGCGAAGGAGGCGCCGCGGGCGCTGATGCCGGGGCCCTGGATCTCCTGGAGCAGCAGCAGCTGGGGCGCGAAGTAGCCGGTCTGCGGTCCGAAGACGGCGACGGGGTGGCCGCTCGCGGTGTGCTCGCCCCCGACCACGAGGGCGTTGGACATGCCGCGCCGGGCCGAGGAGAGGGCCGTCTTCGCCGCCGTGGCGGCGGCGCTGCCCGCCGAGCGGGCGGTCGCGCTGCCGGTGCGGTCGTACAGGAGGGGTTCCTCCGTCACCGAGCCGGCGTCGGGCAGGGCCTCGCCCTTCGGGGAGCCGGGCCTGGTGGCGTACGGGAAGCTCTGGCCGTCGTGGAGGGTGAGGACGGCCTCGGGGTCGTTGCGCTCGCGGAAGGACTCCCAGACGCGGGTGCCCTCCTCGACGCCGTACTTGGCCTGGGCGGCCATCAGGGAGAGGGCGTTGTTCACCTCGCCGCCCCCGCCGGCGCCGAACAGCGAGCCGACGACCGAGGCCAGCGCGACCAGGTCGGTGACCTTGAAGTGGTCGATGGTGCCGGCGTTGGTGATCGCGTCCTTGTGGCCGGTCAGGACGTACTCGCCGGGGAAGTAGCGGCCGGAGTCGGAGGCGTCGATGTAGGCGTTGATGCCGGCGAGGTAGGCGTTCACGTCCGCGAGTGCCTGCTGCCCGCGCGCGCCGTTCTTCGCCACGGCGCTGTCGATCTGGGCCTGGAGGTCGGCCTCGGTGTAGGGCGCGTTGCGGTAGAACTGCTGCTCGAGGCCCTGGTTGGCGGGGGCGCCGCCCGCGAAGGAGGTCAACTGGCCGCGGCCGACGTGCCGGAAGACGTCCATGAGCCACAGCCGGTCCTCGGCGGCGGCGTATCCGGCGCCGAACTCGGTGCCGTAGCGGGTGGTGCCCGTGATGTGCGGCACGCCGGTCTTCTTGTCCCGGACGATCGTGACGTCGCCGCGGCCCGCGGGCTTCTCCGTGGAGGCGACCTGGTCGGCCTGGACGCCGAACGAGGCGTCGTTGAAGAAGGTGTTGATCGTGTCGTCGGTGAGCGCCGGGTAGCCCTTGGCCAGGTTCGCGTAGGGGCCGAGCTGGTCCTCGGCGTGGCCGGGCTGGGTGCCGAAGCCCTGGTTGAGGAGGATCTGGGCGAGGGTGGCGTTGCCGTTCTCGCCCGGCGGCAGGATGTCCGAGCACCGGCCGCCGCAGTAGTCGTTCGCGGCGGTGGCCTTCGGCGTCGCGTCCGCCGCGACCGCTTGGGAAAAGGGTGACAAAAGACCGGCAATGAGGACGCATACGGAGGCGGTCTTCAGGAACCCGGGGAATCTGCGGGGAGTTCTCACTCTGTCGAGCGCGCTTCGTGGGGTGCGCCGTGGCATGACTGCTCCTCCCGACGGGGGTGGAGCGGGACGTTACCGGCGGTATCGCCGAGTTGGAAGATGAACACACGTCACTTTTTGGAGTCTGCGGGACGGACATGACGGTCAACCAGGGCGAAGTCATGGCGGACATCGGAAATCGGATGGAGCCGAATCGCGGCCCGGCACGTCTATCTGACGACGTCGGTACGACGCTTCCGTACGACGACGCCGAAGTGACCGAAGGACGAGTACGAGTACCGGTGCAGGTGTGACGGAGGTGCAGGGCGATGGCGGGTTTCCGGAGTCTGGCGAGACAGGTGAGGGATCCGCGGTGCGATCTGGCGCTGCGGCGTTACTCACTGCGCAAGTGCCTTGAGCGGTTCGCTCCTTACGGCCACCGGGCGACCTGGGACCACCTGTGCTCCCGGGCCGGGTTCGGCCCCGAGGACAGGTCTCCCGACCCGGCGCGGCTCGTGGCCGCACTGGAGGAGCTGGAGGAGGCGCGCTCGGTGTGGCTCGAGTACGAGGAGGAGTTCGCCGGGCGACGCAGGAAGGAGAAGCACGACGGGCTGCGCCGGCCGGGCAGCGTGGACGACTGGCACCGGCTGACCTGGGGCGGCTTCGGGGTCGCCTGGTGCGACGACCCGCGGGTGCACCCGTCCGAGCCACTGGCCGAGGTGCTGCGCCGGCTGATCGCTGCGCTGGAGCGCGCGCCCGGCTCGGTGTGCCCGGTGTGCGGCGGCGAGCGCCTGGTGTGGCGCTACGGCCTGGACCACGAGCCGTCCGCCGGCCCGGTCTGCGCGGACTGCGGCATCCTGGTCCCGCGACCCGTGCTCACCCCCGAGGCGCTGGCGTACGCCCGGCGCGGCCGGCGGCTGCTGGTGTCGGCCTGAGCGGTCGAGTGCCGAGCGACTGAGCGGGAAGCGGCCGAGCGAGAAAGGGCCGAGCGCGAAGCGGCCGAGCGGTAGGCGGGCACGGCGGGAGTGTGCCGGGAGTGTGCCGGGGGCGCGGCCCGCGGGGCCCGGGGCCGCCCGGGTGCCGGGCAGCCCCGGGCCGCTTCGCGGGCGGCCCCGGTCAGTGCTGTGCGCCCGGTCCCGGCGAGGTGCTCCGTGTGCGGCCCGGGGACTGCCCCTGGGCCGGGCGGGGCACTGTCCCGACCATGCAGGTGTGTCTGAACGGATCCCGGACGGCCGCCGACGGCGCGGTGGTGCCGCTCACTCCGCAGGCGGTGGCCGAGGCCGCGGCGCGGGCCGTCGCGGCCGGAGCCGGCGAGGTGCACGTCCATCCCCGGACGCCGTGCGGGCGGGAGAGCCTGTCGCCGCGCGTGGTGGCGGCCACGGTCGGGGCGGTCCGGGCCCACGTCGCCGTGCCGGTCGGCGTGACCACGGGGGCCTGGGCCGAGCCCGGCCCGGCGGCCCGGGCGGCGCGCGTCCGTGACTGGACGGCGCTGCCCGACTTCGCCTCCGTCAACTGGCACGAGCCGGGCGCGGAGGAACTGGCAGGCGTCCTGCTCGACCTGGGCGTCGGCGTGGAGGCCGGCCTGTGGTCCGGCACGGACGGCCCGGCCCGGTTCGCCGCCTCACCGCTCGGGCCCCGGGTGCTGCGCGTCCTGGCCGAGGTGACGGACCCGGCCGCCGACACGGCCGAGGCGTCCGCCCGCGCCCTGCTGGCCGCGATGGGCGACGCGCACGGCCGCCCGGTCCTGCTGCACGGCGTGGAGGCCGGCACCTGGCCGGTCCTGCGCCTCGCGGGCCGTCTGGGCCTGGCCACCCGCGTGGGCCTGGAGGACACACTGCTCCTCCCGGACGGCGAACGGGCGCGCTCGAACGCGCAGTTGGTCGGGGCGGCCCTGCGCCTGAACGCGATGCCCCAGCCGTAGGGCCGCCGCTGCGGCCGTGCGCTGCGCAGGCGGTACGCACCCGAGGCCGTCCGCCACCGGCCCGCCCGTAAGCCCTCGGCATCCGCGGCCCCACCTCGCGGGCACCGGAGCGCCGTCGGCGGGGGGGGCGGCACGGCGAGGGACGGGGCGGAAGGACGGACGGCGCCCGCAGCGGGACGCGGGGCCCTGCTCCACCGGGCATCGCCCACGGGGGGCGCGTGCACGGGGTGGCGGGCCGGCCGACCCCGCGGCGCGCGTTCGTCAGGTACGCGGCCGGGATCCTCAGCCGGTCGGGCCGGTGGCGGGCCGCGGGGCCGGGCCCCGTTCGGCCATCAGGCGGGAGCCGGTCAGGCGGTCGCCGAAGGCGTCGTCCGGGTTGGACAGGACGCAGGTGTCCAGGGAGAGGCAGCCGCAGCCGATGCAGTCGGTGAGGTGGTCGCGGAGGCGGTTGAGCTGCTTGATGCGCTCGTCGAGTTCCGCGCGCCAGGCCGCGGAGAGGCGGGCCCAGTCCTCGCGGGTGGGGGTGCGCTCCTCGGGGAGTTCGGCGAGTGCCTCGCGGATCGTGGCCAGCGGGATGCCGACGCGTTGCGCGGCCCGGACGAAGGCGACCCGGCGCAGCGCGTCACGGCTGTAGCGGCGCTGGTTGCCGGCGGTGCGGCGGCTGCTGATCAGGCCCTTGGCCTCGTAGAAGTGGAGGGCGGAGACCGCCGCTCCGCTGCGGGCGGCCATCTGGCCCACGGTCAGCTCGTGGATCTTCTCGGGAATCTGGGGCACTCACCGGAGCCTACCGACCGGACCGGACCCGGCCGCGTTGACAGGGACCCCGGCGCCGAGCATGCTAAGCAGTTGCTTAGACATGACGTACGCGCGATGCGAGAGGCCGGACACATGGCAGAGCCGAGGATCTTCACCTCCGTCGACGAGCTGAGGGCGGCGGTGGGCGAGCAGCTGGGGTACACCGACTGGCTGGAGATCGACCAGAAGCGGATCGACCTGTTCGCCGAGGCGACCGGCGACCACCAGTGGATCCACGTGGACCCCGAGAAGGCCGCCGCGGGCCCCTTCGGCACGACCATCGCGCACGGCTACCTGACCTTGTCGCTGCTCCCGCTGTTCGGACCGCAGCTCATCCGCGTCGAGGGCGTGAAGATGGGCGTCAACTACGGCACGAACAAGGTCCGCTTCCCCTCCCCCGTGCCGGTCGGCTCGCGGCTGCGGTCCACCGCCACGATCACGGGCGTGGACGACGTCAGCGGCGGCGTGCAGGTGACCGTCGCCTTCACGGTGGAGCGCGAGGGCGGCGACAAGCCGGCGTGCGTGGCGGAGTCGGTGTCGCGCTACTACCTCTGAGTCACGCCCGTCCGGGCCCCGACCATCCGCAGGACGAGGTCGGCGTAGAGCGCGCCGACCTGCTCCGGGGTGCGGGGCCCCTCGACGTTGAACCAGCGGGCGACGTCGATGCACAGGGAGAGCACGGCCAGCGTCGTGCCGCGCACGTCCGGGACGTCGAACTCCCCTGCGGCCACGCCCTCCTCGATGATGCCGCGCACCTCGGCGTCGACCCGCCGGCGCAGCGCGATGATCTCGGCCCGGGCGTCCGGCCCGAGGGAGTCCAGTTCGTACTGCACGACGCGCGCGGTGGTGCGTCCGCCCGCGTGCCAGCGCACGAAGGAGCTGACGGCGTCGGCGAGCCGCTCGGTCGCGCCGCCCTCGCGCCGGGCGGCGGTGCGCAGGATCTCCAGCGCCTTCTCGTGGCCGATCCGGCTGATGCGGTGGAGCAGCTCTTCCTTGGTCTTGTAGTGGATGTAGAGCGCGGCGGGGCTCATGCCGGCGCGGCCGGCGATGTCGCGGGTCGTCGTCGCGTGGTAGCCCCGCTCGGCGAAGGCCTCCACGGCGGCCACGAGCAGCCGCCGGGCCGCGTCAGGGGTGACCTCGGCCCACGGCTGCGCGTCCCCGCCGGCCGTCTCCTCCGCCGTACTCATCGCTCGTTCGCCCCTCTCTGCGTCAGAGGCTCCACCATACCGCCGAAGCTGAGCGGTCGCTTAGCATCCCCGGTGGGCGGCGTAGGGCGGCCGGAGTGGCGGGGATCAGAGCTTCTCGAAGGGGTCGTGCTCGGCGAGCAGCTTGTCCAGGCGGGCCTGGTCGACCCGGCTGACGATCTGCCCGGCCTCCTGGCGGTCCCGGATCACCTTGGCGAGGGTGAAGGCGGAGGTGACGAGGTAGAGGACGGCGATGGCGAGGAAGGACCGCACCCAGGCGTCGGCGTGCAACCGGAAGATGCCGAGGGCGGTGGCCGTCATGGCGACGGCGAACGAGGCGACGGCCTGGCCGTAGAAGGCGGCCGTGTTCTGCTGCTTGACCGGTGTGTCACTCATACGGCCCAGCATCGGCGGATGTGGCCGCCGCCACATCCGCCGGGATACTCAGACCGGGTACTCAGGCCGGGCGCCGAGACCGGGTGCCCAGAAACCCGCGCGCCCCTGCCGCACGGGGCCTCAGAAGGCCGAGACGCCTGTCAGCGCCCGCCCGATGACGAGTTTCTGGATCTGGCTCGTGCCCTCGTAGAGGGTCATCACGCGGGCGTCGCGCAGCAGTTTGCCCACCGGGTACTCGTCGATGTAGCCGTAACCGCCGAAGACCTGGAGGGCGTTGTTCGCTGCGCGCACGGCCGCCTCCGAGGCGAACAGCTTGGCCTTGGAGGACTCGACGGCGAACGGCCGGCCGCGGTCGATCAGGTCCGCGACCCGCCACGTCAGCAGGCGCGCGGCGTCCACGTCGACGGCGATGTCGCTGATCAGCTCCTGGACGAGCTGGTGCCGGGCGATGGACTTGCCGAACTGCTCGCGCTCGCCGGCGTACCGGACCGCCGCGTCCAGCGCGGCCTGGGCTATGCCGACGCAGCCGGCCGCCACCGACATCCTGCCCTTGGCCAGCGCCGACATGGCGACGGAAAAGCCCTTGCCCTCCGGGCCGAGCATCGCCGAGGCCGGGACGCGCACGCCCTCGAGAACCAGTTCGGCGGTGGCCTGGCCGCGCAGGCCGAGCTTGCCGTGGATGGTGCGGCGGGTCAGGCCCGGGGTGTCGGTGGGCACCAGGAAGGCGGTCACACCCTTGTGGCCGGGGGCGTCGGTGGAGCGGGCGAAGAGCAGGACGACGTCGGCCCAGGTGCCGTTCGTGATGAACATCTTGCTGCCGTCGAGGACGAAGTCCCCGCCCGCGCCGCGCACGGCCCGCGTCGTGAGGTTGCCCGCGTCGGAGCCGGTGCCGGGCTCGGTGAGGCCGAAGCAGCCGACGTACTCGCCGGAGGTCAGGCCCGGCAGCCAGCGCCGCTTCTGCTCCTCGTCGCCCCAGGCGGCGATCGTCTTGGCGACCAGGCCGAGCGAGACGGAGACGATGCCGCGCACGGAGGAGTCGCCGCGGCCCAGCTCCTCGGTCACCAGGCAGTAGGAGAGGTGGTCGCCGCCGGAGCCGCCGTGCTCCTCGCCGACGGTCAGCCCGAGGAAGCCGACCTCCCCGAGCTTCTTGACGATCCCCCGGTCCACGTCCTCGGCGCGGTCCCAGGCGACGACATGGGGGGCGATCTCCCGCTCGACGAAGTCCCGGGCGAGCTGCCGCACCGCGGTCTGCTCCTCGCTGAGGCCGAGGTTCATGACGGATCACCCCACAGATGACAGATCTTGAAAGCCGTACATTTAAATTATCACTGCTAGTTTTACGGCGCAGCCCTACTATGTGCGCCATGGCCCGACCGCGCAAGCCCCTCCTCAGCACCGACCGCATCGTCGCGACGGCGCGGGACCTCGTGGACGCGGAGGGCCTGGCGGCCGTCTCCACCCGCCGGCTCGCGGCCGAACTCGGCGTCAGCGGGCCCTCGCTCTACAACCACTTCCGCACCAAGGACGAGATCCTGGAGGCGGTCGCGGACTCGGTGAGCGGACAGGTCGACCTGTCGATGTTCGAGGACGGCCGCGACTGGCGGACCGCGCTGCACGACTGGGCCGTCTCCTACCGCGCCGCCCTGCGCGCCCACCCGAACATCGTCCCCGTCCTCGCCCGTGGCCCCGGCCGCCGGCCGGCCGCGCTGCACCTGGCCGACGCCGTCTACGGCGCGATGGTCGACGCGGGGTGGCCGCCCGCGCAGGCCACCTCCATCGGCGCGCTGATGCGCTACTTCGTCATGGGCTCCGCGCTCGGCTCCTTCGCCGGCGGCTTCGTGGACGACGCCGGCGCCTACGACCCCGCCGACTACCCGCACCTCGGGCAGGCCCACCTCCTCGCCGAGCAGCAGGAGAAGATCGACGAGCGGGCCTTCGAGACGGGGCTCGCGGCGCTCCTGGACGGACTGGCGCAGCAGTACGGGAGGGCCGGGCGGGGGGCGTAGCGCCCGCGCCCACGGTTCGGCGGGCGCCGAACCGTCCGTGCCGCATCCTGGGAGGCATGACCACCAAGGACCCCCGAGCGCCCGGCCTGGCGGCTCTCGCCGCGCTGATCGCCGACGAGACGCGGGCCGCCTGCCTGCTGGCGCTGCTCGACGGGCGGGCGTGGACCGCCGGTGAGCTGGCCCGGCACGCGGGCGTGGCCGCGTCGACGCTCAGCGAGCACCTGGGAAAACTCGTCGGGGGCGGCCTGCTCTGTGAGGAGCGGCAGGGCCGGCACCGGTACGTCCGGCTCGCCGACGCGCGCGTGGCCCAGCTGGTCGAGGACCTGGCCGCCCAGGTCGCCCCCGGGGCCGCACGCCGCGCCCGCACGCTGCGGGAGGCCGGCGCCGGATCCGCGATGGCCCGCGGCCGCACCTGCTACGACCATCTCGCCGGGCGGCTGGGCATCGCGGTCACGGACGCGCTGACCGCACGCGGGCTGCTGCGCACCCGTGAGCCGGAGGACCCCCCGCCACCGGCTGGAGCGGCCCGGAGGCGAACACGCGATGAAGGAGCCACCGGGTTCGCGCTCACGGACGCCGGGCTGGACTGGTTCGACACCGCGGGCATCGCGCTGGACCGCCGGGGCAGGCGCCCGCTGGCCCGCGCCTGCCTCGACTGGACGGAACGGCGCCACCATCTGGCGGGCGTCGCGGGTGCCGCGCTGTGCCGGCACGCCCTGGACACGGGCTGGTGCGTCCGCATCGGCTCGGAGCGCGCCGTGAAGGTCACCCCGGCCGGCGAAGCCGCGCTGTCCGACCTGCTCGGCATCGAGCGGACAGCACTGCACTGAGGAGCCCGGCGGCGGCCGGCCGCCGGTGCCGCCACCGCGACGGTGGTGCTGGGGGCGTGGTGCCGGGGCGGTTGCGGGCCGGGGCCGCGGCGCCGGGGGCGCTGTGTCTCGTACGCCGTGAGGGGGCCGCCGCCGCTGCCGACGGGCGTGGTGGTGACGGGCGTGGTGATCGGCGTGGTGATGTCGCCGGCGGGTGCGGTGGCGGCGGGGCTGCCGGTGTCCGGTGCGGCCGGTCCCCCGGTGCTCGCGGTGGCGGCGGGGCAGGCCTTCGCGGCCGTAGGCGTCCACGGCGCCGTTGCCTGCTCACCGCGGTCGGGCACGCCTGCGGCCCGGTGGCGCAAAAGCCCGCGCCGGGCCCGGGGCGAGGGCGGTGCCGGTGACGACGTGCGGGTGGTGGGCGAGGTGCGTGCTGACGCCGGCGAACGGGCTGCCGTGCCCGGCCGGGATGCGGGGGCGCGGCCGCAGGCGCGCGGCGGGGCCGCGGCCCGAGCGGGTGTTCCGGGCCCGAGACCCGGGCCCCGGCGATCGGCCGCTCAGAACACCACCAGCGCCCTGCCGCCCTTGCCGGCCCGCATGTTCTCGAAGGCCGCCGGGATGCCGTCCAGGGCGATCCGCTCGGTCACGAGCGCGCCCAGGTCCAGGCGTCCGGCGCGGACGTGGGCGGCGAGCACGGGCAGGTCCTCGGCCGGGTTCGAGTTGCCGTAGACGCAGCCGGACAGGGTGCGGCCCCAGTGGAAGATCTCCAGGGCGTTGAAGGTGACCTGCTGGTCCTTGCCGCCGATGCCGACCACCGTGGTCCGCCCGCCGCGGCGGGTGGACTCCCAGGCGGCGCGGATGGAGACGGCGCGGCCCGCGCACTCCACGGAGACGTCGACGCCGTGCCCTTCGGTGAGGGCGCGGATCTCGCGCGGGGTGCCGCCGGAGGCGACGACGTAGTCGGTGGCACCCGCCCGGCGCGCCAGGTCCTCCTTCTCCGGGCTGACGTCGACGGCGACGATCCGCGCGGCGCCCGCGATCCGGGCGGCCTGGAGGGTGGCGAGGCCGACGCCGCCGGCCCCGAAGACGGCCACCGTCTCCCCGGCCCGCACCCGCGCCGAGTGGTGGACGGCGCCGTAGCCGGTGAGGACGGCGCAGCCGAGGAGGGCCGCGTCGGTGAGGGGGACGCCCTGTGGCAGGGGCAGGACGCAGGAGGCGGCCACGACCGTCTCCTCGGCGAACGCGGCGACGTTCAGACCGGGGTGCAGGTCGGTGCCGTCGGCGGTGCGGGCGTGGACACCGGCGGCGCCGGTCAGGGCGTCGGCGCACAGCCAGACCTCGCCGAGCGCGCAGGCGTGGCAGCTGCCGCAGGACGGGGCCCAGTTGAGGACGACGGCGTCGCCCGGTGCGACGTGGGTGACGCCGTCGCCGACGGCGAGCACGGTGCCCGCGCCCTCGTGACCGAGGACGGCGGGGACGGGGACCCGCATGGTGCCGTCGGTCAGGGACAGGTCGGAGTGGCAGACCCCGGCGGCGGCCAGGCGCACGCGCACCTGGCCGGGGCCGGGGCCGGGCAGTTCGATGCCGGTGATCTCCAGCGGTGAGCCGATGGCGGGCAGGACGGCGGCACGTACGGCCATGACGCGTGACTCCCTTGGGACCGGGGACGGGCTGCGGGGCGGGAAGGGCCGGGCTCAGAACTGCAGGGACTTGGTCTGGAGGTACTCGGCGAGTCCGTGGGTGCCCAGTTCACGGCCGACCCCGGACTGCTTGTAGCCGCCGAAGGGGGCCACCGGGTTGAACCGGCCGCCGTTGATGTCGACCTGGCCCGTGTCCATCCGGCGGGCGAAGGCGACGGCCTCGGCGTCGTCGCCCGCCCAGACGGCGCCGGCGAGGCCGTAGACCGTGCCGTTGGCGATGCGCAGGGCGTCGTCCTCGTCGTCGTAGCGCAGGACCGCCAGGACCGGGCCGAAGATCTCCTCCTGGGCGATGGTCATGTCCGGGGTGACGTCGGCGAAGACGGTCGGGCTGACGTGGTAGCCCGGTGCGCGCGGTGCGTCGGGGCCGCCGGCGACCAGACGCGCGCCCTCGGCGACGCCCTGCTCGATGTAGGCGCGCACCCGGGCGAGTTGCCTGGCGTTGACGAGGGGGCCGATGCGGTCGCCGTACTCGGCGGCGGCCTCGGCGGCCAGTGCGACCGCCTCGTCGTACTGGTCGCGGTGGACCAGCATGCGGGTCCAGGCGCTGCACGTCTGGCCGGAGTTGGACATGACGTTGGCGACGCCGACGTGCACGGCCCTGGCCAGGTCGGCGCTGGGCAGGATGACGTTGGCGGACTTGCCGCCCAGTTCCAGGGCGACCCGCTTGACGGCGGCGCCCGCGATCGCGCCGATCCGCCGGCCCACCGCCGTGGAGCCGGTGAAGGAGACCATGTCGACGTCCGGGTGTTCGGCCAGGGCCTGTCCGGCGACCGGGCCGAGGCCGGTGACCAGGTTGAAGACGCCGGCCGGGAACCCGGCCTCGTCGACGGCCCCGGCGAAGAGCCGGGCGGTGAGCGGGGTGTCCTCGGCGGGCTTGAGCACGACCGTGCAGCCGGCGGCCAGGGCCGGGGCCACCTTGGCGACGATCTGGTGCAGCGGGTAGTTCCAGGGCGTGATGGCGCCGACCACTCCGACCGGCTCGTGCAGGACGGTGGAGGTGCCGGCCTTCTCCTCGAAGGCGTACGTGGCCGCGAGGTCGGCGTAGGACCCGGCGACCGCGATCGGCAGGCCCGCGTGGACCGTCCGGGAGAACTTCGGGGGCGCGCCCAGTTCGGTGGTGACGGTCCCGGCGATCTCGTCCTCGCGGGCCACCAGCACGTCCCGCAGGGCGGCCAGGCGGGCGGCCCGCTCGGCGGGCGGGGTCGCGGCCCAGCCGGGGAAGGCGGCGCGGGCGGCGCGCACCGCCGCGTCGACGTCCTCGGCGGTGCCCGCGGGCACGGTGGCGACGACCTGTTCGTCGGCGGGGTTCACCACCTCGATGACGTCCCGGCCCGGGGCGGGGCGCCAGGCGCCGCCGATGTACATGTCGTCGTGTGCCTTCATGGTGCTCCTGGGCTCCTCCGGGGCGGGGCGTCGTCCGCGTCCGCGCGGTCCACGGCGCGTGGTCCGTGCTCCGCGGGCGCGGCGTCGCGCGTCACAACCTGCCGACAGCCCATAAACTAGCGCCGATAGTTTTGCAGCGCCAGGGACACTCGCGCCCCGCCCGGTGGCCGGCCTCGCCGGGTGGCTGACTCCGCCGGGTGGCGGCGGGGGTGGGCGCTCCGTACGGTGCGGGGCGCCCCACCTGCCGCGAGGGTCACTTCGTCGATGTCAGGTGGGCGAAGACGACCACGTTGCTGGAGTAGCCGGTCCGGCGGGTGTAGAGGCCGCCGCAGGTGATGACGTGCAGTTCGGGCCTGCGGGCGGGGCCGTACACCTCCTTGTCGGGGAAACGGGCCTTGTCGAAGACCCGTACCTTGTCGACGGTGTAGACGGCGGTACGGCCGTCCGCACGCCGCACCTCGATGTGGCGGCCCGGTGCCACCTGGCCGAGCGCGGCGAAGACGGCGGCGCCCGTCTTCGTGTCCCGGTGCCCGACCGCCAGGGCGGTGCCCGACTCCCCCGGCGCGGGGCCGCCCCGGTACCAGCCGACCAGCTTGGGTTTGTCGACCGGTGGCGTCTGGAGCTGCCGGTCGGTGTCGAGGCCGATCCCGATGACGGGGGCGTCGACGCCGAGGGAGGGGATGCGCAGGGAGGTCGCCGGGGAGCGGGGCAGCGGCCGGGGCGGGGGCGTCGTGGGGGCCGCGTCGCCCGGCGAGCCGGACCGCTCGCCGTCCGGGCCCGCGCCGCCGGAACCGGCGCCGTCCGGGCCGCCGCCTTCTGCATCCGTGCTCGCCGTGGCCGTGGCAGCGGCCTGCGGTCCCGCCGCACGCTCGGGTGCGCCGTGGTGACGGTGGCCCTCGCACCGCACACCCATCGTCACCAGGACGACCGTCAGCACGGCCGTCCTGGCGAGGCGGTAGGCGCGGGTCCGGCGCCAGGGCCTGCGTCTGCGCCTACTCGGCACCACGGGTGCGCCGGCGGTTCAGCCGGAGGTACGCGACCCCGCCGACCACGACGAGCCCCACGGCGGCGGCCCCGGCCACCGGGGCGAACGCCGCGGCCGTGGCGGCGAGACCGCCGCCGCCCGCGTGCACGCCGCCCTTCGGGCCCTGCGGGTCCTGCCTGGCCCCCGGCCCACCGTGCTGGTCGTTGTTGTCGTGGCCCTGGTCCTCGATCTGGCCGCCCGGCCCCCGGGCCCCTTCCTTGCGCCCGTTCTCCTCGTGGCAGTTGACGTGGAAGATCTTCTCCTTGGGAATGCCCGCGACGGTCCAGACGAGCTTGTACTGCCCGTCGGCCAGCCCCAGCGGGTCGGTGTGCCCGGCACCGGCGGCCAGGGCGATGGTGCCGGTGACGGTGGCGCTGGTGGGCAGCGGGGGCATGGCCTGGATGGTGTAGCCGATGGTCGGGAGGACGTCGAAGTTGACGGCGTCCAGGTAGAACCGGCAGGTCACCGGATCGTCCTTGGAGACGCCGAAGGGCACGCCCACCCGGTGGATCTTGATGTCGCCGGCTTCCCCCTGGGCCAGGGCGACGGGCGCTGCCAGCCACGTGGCACCCGCCGCGGTCAGGGCCGTCAGGGCCGCGGCGGCACCGACGCGGGAGCCTGGGGTGCGTGGGAGTGTGAGGGTGGGCATGCGCGCTCCTCCGAGTCAGACGATTTTCATATAAATCGCTCTTTCACCTGACTCTCTTTCACACTCCCTCCCGAACGCGGCGCACCCCACGCCGACGCTCCGTCCACTGTCATCCGTACGGCGCAACGGCGCCCCGGGTGTGTGCGCCGTACGGCGC